>CAINOO010000102.1 GCA_903851535.1 uncultured Chlorobiaceae bacterium
GCCTCCACAAGCCTGTCGCGCCCCATCGCCGAAAGGCAAAACTTCGTGGTATAGTGGGCGACTTTATCGAATTCGAGTTTTTTAAGGGAAATGGGATTCATTGATATCCTGTACTTCTATGGGCCTTTACGGCAATTGCGTCATTACTGATTGATACACAAAAACAGATGCCTGTTCACAAGCATCAAACATAGTGAAAATATATAAAGTTGTGCAGGTTCAGGGAATAAAAAAGCCGGGGAATTGTTCCGGCATCTTCCTGTTGAGGTAACTTATTTAAAAATATGGTGATTTGCATGAAACTGGAATTAGGCAAGCATACCGCCACAAACAGCACTATTAAAACATTTATTGTTTCAATAGAAACTATTGCATATACTTTTTCAGGCATCACAACAAACGGAGGGAACAATGAAGACGGTACTTGAACGCCAAAGCATCACAACGAAAGATCGTGGTGCATTAGCCACAATGGTAATGACGTTGTTTGACCACTGGAAACTGACAACGGAAGATCAGGCACTGCTTTTGGGACTTGCCGCAGCCAACAGGGCCGCCTTGACGCGCTATCGCAAAGGCGAACCAATCGGAACCAGCCGTGACCAATATGAACGGGTCGGTCATTTGCTGGCCATCCACAAAAATCTTCGGACGCTCTTTCCGAAAAACCGCGATCTTGCCTATCGCTGGATGTCTACACGGAACAAAGCCTTCGATAACCTTACCCCGATTGAGGTCATAAAAGAGTGGGGCTTTGCCGGTCTTTTGAGGGTGCGATTCTATCTTGACCGCGCAATCGGAATGTAAACTGGTTGCACCCAATGGATAACCTTTTCTCCCATATCACGGTAGCCGATATTCACCACGACTTGCTACGCAACATCGTATCCTTGAATGAATCAGTGAATCCGTTCGACGACTTGAGCAGCAACACAGAGGAGTGGTTCCTGGCTTGTCAGGTCGAATCCGATACCAGACCGCTGCCTTATCATTCGCACACCCCGCAACTCCATCGCCCCTTTGAAGAGGCCCTGTGGCTCAATGCTATACACTGGCCATTTAAAAACAGGCAGGCCAGCCGATTTTCTGATGGATCATTCGGAGTCTGGTATGGAAGCGACAGGCTCGAAACATCCGTCCATGAATCGGCTTACCACTGGTTTCGGGGTTTACTCTGCGATGCAGGCTTTGAGCATGAAGAGGTTACCATTGAGCGCACACTCTACGCTGTGGCGTGCGATGCGATACTGCTTGATTTTCGCTCTGCCGCTGACAACTATCCAAATCTCTTTCATAAAACCGATTACACCTTCACGCACTCCATCGGAGCGAGAATCCACCAGGAAGGCCATCCCGGTCTGCTCACCTCCTCCGTTCGACACCAGGGCGGAGTGAATTATGCCATTCTGAACCCCAATATTCTCTCCAATCCACGGCAGCAAAGCCAACTCAGCTATCGCCTTCATGGGCAAACCATCATGGTGAAAGAACATGCCGGAGTGCCCTGCATGGAAATCACGATTGATGCTTTCTGAAAAGCATAATATTGCCTATAATGCAAATATCAAGCATCAAAAGACACTATTATGGCTTCAGATATAAACTCCTTTTCATCAGATGAATGGGAACTTCTCGTTGGAGATCAGTTCCGGGCCCTGCGTATCCGGGCTGATCTGGAACAGACTGAACTTGCTGCCCTCGCATCCATCAGTGTTGGTGCGCTGAAAAATCTTGAAGGAGGCAAAGGTTCATCACTCAAAACAATCGTCAAGGTTTCGAGAGTTCTCGGTCGGACTGACTGGCTGAACGCTTTGGCGCCAACGGTTTCAGTAAGCCCCATGCAACTCTTGAAAGGGCGACGCAAGGATAGGGTACGAAAAAAGGTTTCCCGCTCCCGCAAACCGAAAACGGAGTAAGAGCATGTACCAGCCTGTCAAACTCATCGAAGTCCGTGCCTGGGAGAAAACTGTTGGCGCCATTTCGCTTGATTCCGGAACCGGTTACTACGTTTTTGAATATGCACCATCATGGCAGGCCGGAGGCATTGAGCTGGCACCGCTGACCATGCCGGTAAAAGAGAGCATTCACATATTCCCGCTCCTTCCTGAACCAACATTCCGGCGACTCCCGGCTATGCTTGCCGACGCCATTCCGGACGATTTCGGTAATGCCCTGATTGATGCTTATTTGGCAAAATCCGGTGTACCAAAAGAGGCCATTACCCCCCTCGACCGACTGGCATACATGGGCAAACGCGGCATGGGTGCGCTCGAATTCAGGCCGGTTCGGGGCCCGCGCCATACCAAAGCCACCGCCATTGAAATCTCAAAACTGGTTATCAGCTCCAGAGAGGCGCTTTCGGGCACCATTGATGGCGACCGGGACAGGCAAGCGGCCATCATGAACCTCATTCAGGTCGGAACATCGGCGGGGGGAGCACGAGCCAAGGCGGTCATTGCCTGGAATCCCGAAACCAACGAGATTCGCTCAGGGCAACTGCCTGCAGATCCCGGTTTTGAACACTGGTTGCTCAAGCTTGATGGCGTTGGGGATGGGCAGGATCTCAGCACGGGAAAAGGGTACGGGCGCATTGAATACGCATACTACCTGATGGCCCGTGCTGCCAAAATATCCATGTCGGAGTCCCGCTTACTCGAAGAGAATGGCCGCGCCCACTTCATGACACGCCGTTTTGACCGCAGAGACGGCACAAAACTGCACCTCCAGACACTCTGCGCCATGCAGCACCTCGACTACAGGCAGCGGGCCACCCACGATTACAGCCAATATTTTCAGACCATCAAAGCACTCAATCTGCCCCTGCACGAATTGGCAGAAGCTTATCGCCGCATGATCTTTAACGTCCTTGCCGCAAATTGCGATGACCACACAAAAAACCACTCCTTCCTGATGGAGAAAACCGGAGAGTGGCATCTCGCACCAGCTTATGACTTGACCCACTCCTTCAACCCCAACGGAGAGTGGACATATCAGCACCTGATGTCGGTCAACGGCAAATTCCGCGACATTACGCGCAGCGATTTTCATGCCGTCGGCGACCGCTTTATGGTACCGGATTACAAGAGAATTATCAGAAATGTGACAGCCGCCATAAAGCGCTGGCCCGATTTTGCTGAAGCAGCAAAGTTGATGACGAAAGCGGCAGAGTGGATTCAGCAGGACTTCAGGATAGAGGCCTGATCGGGGATAATAACATCAAACCCAATTTCGAGCAGAGCAACTCTTTGGCGCTGCCATCTTAGGAAAATTTAGCCTTGTAAGAAAGTTTACAGAAATGCAAAAAAACCACACAAACTCTTCCCGTCATTCAATATATTTGATTCTTGTTACCAGTCGCAGTGTTTGCACTCATTTGCCTGTAAGGTGGGCAGGTACGCCAAGAAACGATGAACAAAGCAAGAGTGCGCGATGAAATATGAGTGCTTGCATATTATCATTTTAAATTGATGCCATTGCTGTTGTGAATAAGAAGAATCGCAAGACTCTCGACAAGATATTCACAGATCCAATCAGTGGAAATCTGCCATGGAGTCATATCGAAGCTTTATTGATTGCTATTGGCTGTAATGTGGTGGATCTTCGGTGACCTTCGAAAAGAACAGACGAAAAGCCTACTTTCACCGCCCACATCCACAAAGAGAAGCGCTTATCTATCGCGTCAAAGTTGCGCGTGAGTTTTTGATAAAACTGGAGATCACCCCATGAAAAACACGATGGCTTACCGTGGCTATAAGGCCAGCCTGGAATTTGACTCTGACGATAATATTCTAGTTGGGCGAGTACTCGGTATAGATGACCTGATAAGCTTCCATGGTGATTCAGTGGCTGAGTTTACCCAGGCATTCCATGAAGCGATAGATGATTACCTGTTGGCCTGCGAGAAGTTGGGACAGGCACCCGAAAAACCAGCTTCCGGTCGTCTCATGCTGCGAGTTAACCCCGTCGTCCATGCCGCAGCGCTCAAAGCAGCCGCGCATACCGGCCAAAGTCTAAATCGCTGGGCTGAGCAGGTACTCCGACAAGCGACTCATTCATAAAATCCATTCCAACAGGGCAAAGTGATTCCATACCCTGCCTTTCCGGGCCGATTTGAAACGAACTGAACTTGCAGCCCTCGAATCCATCAGTGTTTGCACTCTGAAACCTGTATATACCCTGGGAACGCCGAGCCCCAGCTCGGCACTTCTCCTTGAAGCTTCGACATGAAATGATAGGCCACACCTGATGTCGGTACGATAAAACACTAAAACGTCACTCTTCTCGAAATCTGTTGATGCCAAAAAAAGCAATGAACCCGATCACCATTCCGGTTAAAGTACGCCAATTATAACTCTCATTCACCGCAGCTTTAATGTCAAACTTTAGCCAGTTTGATGGTAACTTGCCACTAAGAGTGGTAGTTTTGGGAGGTATGAAACACCGTGATAATTGTTACCGTTGTGGCATCTGCAGTATAAACAATCAGCCAGGGGATATCCGAAAAGAACAACTCTCTTGTGCCATAAACTCGCCCAGGCTTGCCACTGCCGGGATACAGTGTTAATTGCTTCATAGTCTTGTTGACGAGGCTCAACACAGTTGTTCTTGCTGCCTTTTCGCTCTCCTGCTTGATGTAAGCCTCAATTTCCATAAGGCGTTTCTCTGCCTTCTCAGTCCAGACTATCTTCAACTCGCCTCTCCCACTTTGCTACAAGGGTTTCATGAGTAATGATCCTGCCTGCTCTAGCATCTTCAAGCCCCTCCTCAATACTTTTAATCTGCCATTCATTGAGGTCAAGGTAGTGATTAAGAGCCTCTTCAAGGACAAAGGTTTTCGTTCTTCTGGTTGCAGCGGCAAGGGCTTCAAGACGCCGCTTGGTGTTGATCTCAAGTTTGAAGCTAACCTGCTCTCTTTTTGTCGTCATCGTCATGATGCTGGTACCCTGATGGTTGGGTTCGTATTTTGATGCACTCCGATAAAATATGGGACGGCCAGATATTCTCCAATTTCTTTATAAGGCAGCCTCTCTCAAGTCGAGTTCAGTGGCAGGCAACATCCTTCGTTCACACCTCGCTCCCATGCAGCTTCAACATACTCAATCATCGGCTTTGCTGTCCATTATTTTTATTACCTTGTTAGTACAACTTCATGGGTCAAATCGAATTTCTCTACCTGTGGAAAAGCAGCTCAAAAATTTTCAGACAAAGCGGATACAATTCATGCAAAAACAACTGACCGTCATTATCACACATGAAGAAGATGGGTATGTTTCCCTCTGTCCCGAATTTGATATTGCAAGCCAGGGGGAGA
>CAINOO010000103.1 GCA_903851535.1 uncultured Chlorobiaceae bacterium
GATGCATTGAAACCTGCAAGCACAGAAAGGACAATGAGGATATTGAGTACAAGGGCAATATCGGCAGCTATACCTGCCTTTTTATAGTAGACAAGCATAAAAATCGAGACGGCACAAAATGACCAGGTCAGGGAGAGCATACCTGCGCGGATATAATCGGCACCAAGTGAGGGTCCTACCGTCCTCTCTTCAATAATACGGACCGGGGCGGGGAGCGCACCAGCCTTCAGCACAATTTCAAGATCCTTTGCCTCTTCAAGGCTTCCAATCCCGTTGATCACTGAATTACCATTGGGAATCTTTGACTGAACGACCGGCGCACTGTAGACCGCTCCGTCAAGCACAATTGCTATACGCTTGCCGATATTGGCACCCGTTATACGTGCCCATTTGGACGTCCCCTCGGAGTTCATCGACATCATGACCTCTGGTTGCACGCTTTGCGAACCAAACGTCGCTTTGGCCTCCGTAATGACGCCTCCCGTTAGTTCGGGAGCCTTTTTGACAAGATGGATTGCGTAAAGCTTTTCGCCCTCTTTTCCCGCATCGGGCTTGGCAGAAAGCAACAGCTCACTGTCCTGGGGAAGTAATGCCTGGACATCGCTGCGATGCAACAGTGAAACGACATACTCCTTCGAGCGCTCTGCTGTGTAGGCTGTCCCGTATGGCGACACACTGATGACATCATAAAGCGGTTTTGCCGATGACTGTTTGGTTGCGGGTGCCAAGGGAGGCGTAGCCCCGGGCGGTAACGAAGCTGGTGCAGCCGTTGACGAATCAGCTACCGGCAACGCACCACCTGCTGCAGCACTATTTTGACTGTTCTGGGCAAGGTATGAGTTTATCCTGTCAAGCGTCCTGATCGTAACTTCCGGTTCACGCAGAAGCCTGAATTCAAGTTTTGCTGTACCCTTGAGCAAATTTCTTATCCTGTTTTCATCCGAAACCCCGGGAAGCTCAATAATAATTTTTCTGCTGCCCTGTGTGGTAATAACCGGCTCGGCCACACCATACTGGTCAATACGGTTACGGATAATCTCTTTGGCTCGGGTAAGGGCCTCTTCAGACTCTTTTTCCAGTTTGGTTACAATTTCCTGGTCAGAATTGCGGATATCATAAAAATAGCGGCTCAGGCGAATGTTCTCGCTTTTGAATTCTGCCGAAATAATATCAATAACCCTTGCGTCGCTTTGTGCCGCTTTTGCTCTCACATTCTGCATGATGGCGGTAAACTTCCCGTCTTTGTTCCAGGCTTTCTGCTCAAACAGATCTACCTGGTCAACCTCCATAACCAGATGCATTCCGCCCCTCAAATCAAGACCCAGTTTGAGACTTTTTTTACGGGCATTGTCAATCTCTTCGCGGTGACTCATTGCATATTTTAGACTGTCCTGCGATGAAGCAAAACTGTCGAGCTGCTTCGAAAGGGAGTAGTCGCGCCAGGTGGGCCATAATGACCAGACAGACACAAGGGTGACAACTGCGATAAGAAGAAGGTTAAATCGTTTATTTTTCATTGATGGCATCGCGTTTCGCTCGAAAGAAATAATTGAGCCAATATATAAAACGGGGTATAGATTAACTAACAATCTACATTCTGTACCATAAGGCAAAACGGAAGGTGGTTAGCACTCGAACAGCCCTTCCAGAAGCTGTTCACGGTCATTTTTTCAGGATACATCAACCCCGCACACCCTCCCTTGCAAGAGTGCTTCAGTCAGGCAAAACCAGGCAATCACTCGTGGAGAGCGATCGTACAATTGAGCCGCAAGCAGAGAAGTATCTGGTTTCAGAAATAGTTTAACATTCTTCTCCGTAAGCGGTGGAGAATTCAAGCTTTAGAGATTAAAAGTATACTATAGAACACTTTATAAGGAAAAGCCCATTTACAGACAAATGTGTTACAGGCAAAAACACGCTTAATACACAACAAGAGTCTGTAAAAAGGGGAAAAAATACTATTATGTGCTATTTTCCTCTATAAAGCATTACCCATCAGTAAATGTTTCACGTGAAACAACTCTCGATTCATGTATGATATTATAATTGTCGGCGCTGGCCATGCAGGATGTGAAGCGGCACTCTCCGCAGCACGAATGGGGGCAGGCTGCTTGCTCATTTCGTCAGACCTCACAGCAATTGCGAGAATGTCATGCAATCCGGCAATCGGGGGTGTTGCAAAAGGACAGATTACCAGGGAGATTGATGCGCTTGGAGGTGAGATGGGAAAAGCAATAGATGCGACGGGAATACAATTCCGGATGCTCAACAGAAGCAAGGGGCCTGCCATGCACTCCCCGAGGGCCCAGGCTGACCGAACCCTTTACACTCTCTATATGCGCAAGGTTATTGAAATGGAGCGCAATATTGATCTTCTCCAGGATACAGTAACAGGTATTGAGTGCTCTGCCGGAACCTTGACCGGAGTAAGAGTTGCATCAGGACGTATCATCAGTGGGCGTGCAGCAATTCTTGCCTGTGGTACATTTTTGAATGGGCTGATCCATATCGGCATGAACCATTATGCAGGAGGACGAACCGTTGCCGAGCCTCCCGTCTTTGGCCTTACTGAAAATCTTGTCGCGCAGGGTTTTGCGGCCGGCAGACTAAAAACAGGCACGCCTCCCCGTATTGATGCACGTTCTATTGACTATGCAATGGTTGAAGAGCAAAAAGGGGATGAGCAGCATGTTACCTTCTCTTTCAAAAGCACACCCATCATTGACCGACCCCAGATCAGTTGTTTTGTCACCAAAACAACAACGCAAACCCATGCTATCCTGAAAAAAGGATTTGACCGCTCTCCGTTGTTTACAGGAAAAGTCCAGGGAATCGGGCCAAGATACTGTCCATCAATCGAAGATAAAATCTGCCGGTTTCCGGACAAGGAGAGTCACCATATATTTCTTGAGCCTGAAGGGTTCGAAACCAATGAGATGTATGTTAACGGATTTTCAACATCACTGCCTGAAGATATTCAGTTTGAGGCACTTCGCTCTCTTCCGGGACTTGGCAAGGTAAAAATGATACGACCGGGTTATGCGATAGAATATGACTACTTTTTTCCGCACCAGATCAACAGAAGTCTTGAAACAAAAGTTGTTAAAAACCTTTACTTTGCCGGGCAGATTAATGGGACTTCGGGCTATGAAGAGGCTGCTGCCCAGGGGCTGATAGCCGGTATTAACGCAACGCTGAAGATCCAGCAACGGCCACCACTTCATCTCAAACGTTCTGATGCCTATATAGGAGTACTCATTGATGACCTTATCACAAAAGAGACCAATGAACCATACAGGATGTTTACCTCTTCGGCTGAACACCGCCTTACACTCCGCCACGACAATGCTGATATCCGACTTCAACACCTGGGATTTGCCGCCGGACTGCTCGACTCAGAAACCTATTCTCGATGTACCGATAAACAGGCACACATTGAGGCACTCAACCAACTCTGCCTGAAAGCAAAAATCCTGCCTGACGAAGCCAACCCACTCCTTTCTGAGCTTGGTTATCCATCAGTAAGTACATCACAAGGTGCCATAAACCTTCTGAAAAGACCTGGCGTTCACCTCGGCATGCTTCTGGATGCATCACCGTCATTCAAACGATGTGCAGAGGCAATAACCCTTGATATCCTGGTCTACGAACAGGTTGAAATTGATCTTAAATACGAGGGATACCTGAAACGGGATCTTTTGATGGCTGAAAAAATTGTGCGACTCGATATGCATCAAATACCGGCTGCATTCAA
>CAINOO010000104.1 GCA_903851535.1 uncultured Chlorobiaceae bacterium
CGACATCATCGCCGAAGATGTGAGCAACAAGGGCCGAATTGACTTGACGCTGAAGGCTGGGGGGAAAACATTTCTCTTCGAATTCAAGGTGACTGACGGGGAACCGCTTGAGCAGATCAAAAAGATGAAATACTACGAGAAATATGACGGCGATCGCTACCTGATTGGCATCGTTTTTGACCCGAAGTCCAGAAACGTCAGCAAGTTTGAGTGGGAGAGGCTCTGACTCCCATTGGTACGAAAAGGGGGACGTTGTTGACTACGTGTACTTACTATCTTGGTTGTGCCGTTCTGATTGCTGGATTTGGCATGCGCTCTCAAATACCGTCGCGCACTCCCTTTTGCAGGGGAAAAAGGCAACGGTGATTTCATGCATTACCCATCTGCTCTGTCTCTCTGTTTTCCTGTCAAAAAGTATTATATTTTTGGGGTGTAGTAATAAAAGTGTGGAGTACTGATGCCTCTGATGGGCTCATGTTTTAAAGTGAGGTTGACGATGAAAAAGCTGCCAGTAGGGATACAGACGTTCAGTAAAATAATTGAGGGTGATTATCTCTACATCGACAAGACGGAGATTGCCTGCAGCTTGATTGACAGCTTTCAATATGTCTTTCTGTCGCGGCCCCGGCGGTTCGGGAAGAGCTTGTTTCTCGACACACTGAAAAATATTTTTGAGGGGAAACGGGAGTTGTTCCGGGGACTGCTGATTGAGGAGCAATGGAATTGGGAGGTGAAGTATCCGGTCATCAAGATAAGTTTCAGTGGCGGGGTTCACAGTCAGGAAACTCTTCGTAAAAATCTTTTCTATATCCTGAATGACAATCAGAAGCGGCTTGATATTTTCTGCGACGAGAAAGAGGATCCAAATCAGTGTTTTGCAGAACTCATCAAAAAAACCTCACAAAAATATCGTCAGAAGGTGGTCATCCTGATTGATGAGTACGACAAGCCGATTCTTGATAATATTGAGAATATTCCCGAGGCTCTGGTGATTCGTGATGGTATGCGTGACTTTTACACAAAAATCAAGGAGAATGACGAGTTCTTGCGTTTTGTTTTTCTTACTGGAGTAAGCAAATTCTCCAAAGTGTCGCTCTTCAGCGGCCTGAACAATCTTGAAGACATCAGTCTCAACCCTGATTTTGGCAATGTCTGTGGTTATACCCAGCTTGACCTGGAAACCTCTTTTGCCCCCTATTTTGAAGGGGTGGATATGGAACAGCTCAAACGGTGGTACAACGGGTATAACTTTTTGGGTGACAGGGTTTATAATCCGTTTGATATCCTGCTCTTTATCAAGAACCATTGTGTGTTCGACAATTACTGGTTTGAAACGGGTACGCCGCGTTTCCTCGTTGAGCTGATCAAAAAAAACAGCTATTTCCTTCCTGATTTTTTAAATATCAATGTTGACAAGAGTCTGGTTAACAGTTTTGATATTGAAAATCTTGATCTGGAGGCCATTCTCTTTCAGACTGGCTACTTGACCATCAAGCGTTTGATACCATCGGGCATGGGAGTTCGATACGAGTTGGGGTTTCCCAACAAGGAGGTGCAGATCAGTTTCAACGAGTATATTTTGCGTTCGATGACGAGTGGTTCAAAAAAAGAGCCGATTCGTAGTGAGCTGCTTGATCTTATCAACGCCGGAGAGGTTGAAGGTCTGGAACCCGTTATCAAGCGCCTTTTTGCAAGCATCGCTTACAATAATTTTACTAACAATGAGATTGAGCGTTACGAGGGCTTTTACGCAAGCGTACTCTATGCCTGTTTTGCCAGCATCGGGGTTGATATCATCGCCGAAGATGTGAGCAACAAGGGCCGAATTGATTTGACGCTGAAGGCTGGGGGACGCACCTTTCTCTTTGAATTCAAGGTGACTGATGGGGAGCCGCTTGAGCAGATCAAGAGGATGAAATATTTTGAAAAATATGCAGGGGAGCGCTATCTGATTGGCATCGTTTTTGACCCGAAGTCCAGAAACGTCAGCAAGTTTGAGTGGGAGAGGGTGTGACTCCCTCCGGTGCAGAAAGGGGGACGTTGGTGACTACGTGTACTTACGGCCTTGGTTGTGCCGTTCCGGTTGCTGGATTTGGCATGCGCTCTCAAACACCGTCGCGCACTCCCTTTTGCAGGGGAAAAAGGCAACGGTGATTTCATGCATTACCCATCTGCTCTGTCGCTCTGTTTTCCTGTCAAAAAGTATTATATTTTCGGGGTGTAGTAATAAAAGTGTGGAGTACTGATGCCGGTGATTGGCTCATGTTTTAAAGTAAGGTTGACGATGAAAAAGCTGCCAGTAGGGATACAGACGTTCAGTAAAATAATTGAGGTAATCCAGCTCTGTCAGAAACAGTTGTCTATTGAACTTTACTGAACTTCAAAAACGTATTGCAGCAGGTGAATCTCAAACGCTTGAGCTCAAACAGTCTACTGCGGAGAAAAAGCGTGCTTGTAGCGGTGTACTTGGTGTTATATTCCTTTGAGCACGGTAATTCGGGTGATATTTTTTGCAAAAGCTCCGGTTCAAGGTGAATGCTACGAGCTTGCGTGGTAACAAGTTTAATTGGTAATGATCTTTGGTTGCACCCAGAATTACCAGCCGAGCAAAATATGGGGCAGTGGTTACGTCAGTTTTATGCCAGTCCCGAAGTTTGGCCTGTTGATTTTTTAGCAAGTCGGTATGATGAACCTGCGCAAAAGCGCGATTGGACTTGATGGCATAGTATTCTCCGTACATTAGATACCTACATTTATAGCTATATACTGCGTCGTCATCCATTTGGTATGATTGAACGTTTTGCTACGTTGCATCGGGATCAGTTGTGGTTGTCTGCAGTGGTAGCGGCAGAACTACGGTTTGGTGCTTTGCAAGAGTGGGCATATTGTCGGAAAGATATATATTTTGATGGTACACGGTTTTACCAAGCCTTAACGAAAAGAATCGATGCTTACACTTACTATTAACTATGAGGTATTGCCAGATAGGTTGATTACCATCAAGCTTCCGGAAGAGGTTTCGCCCGGTCGGCATGAGTTTGTTCTTGTTCTTGATGAAAAAAGCTCTCCCGATAAAATCTCTAAAAAGCTGATGAAATATGCCGGAACAGTACCCGCGTTTAAAAAAATTGATGGAGTAACTTACCAGCGGGAGCTTCGTTCGGAGTGGAGATGAGCAACCGTTACCTGTTTGATACCAATGCAATTATTTACCTTATGAACGGTCGTCTTGCATTTCAGCTTCCAGAAGGAGAGTACAGCGTATCGGTTATTACTGAAATCGAGTTACTTTCATTTCCTTCCTTATCGGAGAGTGAGGAGCAAAAAATACATGATTTGTTGCGGGAACTCGCAAGGATGCCGTTAAATGATGAGGTTAGCAAAAAGACAATTCAGCTTCGTAGAAAAAATAACAAGTTGAAACTTCCAGACGCAGTTATTGCGGCAACGGCCATCATACACGATAGTATTCTGTTGACCAACGATAAAATGTTTTCAGGTATTGATGGGTTGAGTGTTCAAGCTCTGGTTCTTTGCGACGATACCAATCGGAGTTTATAACGTTAACAGGTTGCCTTTTCAATGGTCGGAAAGGGGGACGTTGGTGACTACGTGTACTTACTGCCTTGGTTGTGCCGTTCCGGTTGCTGGATTTGGCCTCTGGCTTGCCGGTTGGGTTGAGGGATGTTGAGGCTGTTTTCCTGTCAAAAAGTTTTATATTTCGGCATGTAGTAAAAAAAGTGTGGAGTTGTAGCATCGATGCTTTTGGTGATGTAATGTTTTAACGTAAGGTTGACGATGAAAAAGTTGCCAGTAGGCATACAGACGTTCAGTAAAATAATTGAGGGTGATTACCTCTACATCGACAAAACAGAGATTGCCCGCAGCTTGATTGACAGCTATCAGTATGTCTTTTTGTCGCGGCCCCGGCGATTCGGCAAAAGCCTGTTTCTCGACACGCTGAAAGATATTTTTGAGGGAAATCGGGAGCTGTTCCGTGGACTGCTGATTGATGAGCAATGGGACTGGGAGGTGAACTATCCGGTCATTCAGATCAGTTTTAGTGGCGGGATTGACAGCCGGGAAACTCTTCGCAAAAACCTTTTCTATATCCTGAATGACAATCAGGAACGGCTTGATATTACTTGCGTAGAAAAAGATGATCCAAACCAGTGCTTTGCAGAACTCATCAAGAAAGCCTATGATAAATATTCTCAGAAGGTGGTTATCCTGATTGATGAGTACGATAAACCGATTTTGGACAATATTGAGCACATTCCCGAAGCTCTGCTCATTCGAGATGGACTGCGTAACTTTTATACAAAAATCAAGGATAATGACCGGTATCTGCGCTTTGCCTTCCTCACCGGAGTGAGTAAATTCGCCAAAGTGTCGATCTTCAGCGGTCTGAATAATCTCGAAGATATTAGTCTGAACCCTGACTTTGGCAACGTTTGTGGGTACACCCAGCTTGATTTGGAGAGCTCTTTTGCTCCTTATCTCGAAGGGGTGGATATGGAACGGGTCAAGCGGTGGTACAACGGGTATAACTTTTTGGGTGACAGTGTTTATAATCCTTTCGATATCCTGCTCTTTATCAAAAATAATTATCGGTTTAAAAACTATTGGTTCGAGACTGGAACGCCAAAATTTTTGATTGAGCTCATCAAAAAGAACAGCTATTTTATTCCAAGGTTTAATGGATTGGAGGCTGAAGAGTCTCTCATTAACAGCTTTGACATTGAAAATCTCAATCTGGAGACGATTCTGTTTCAGAGCGGCTACTTGACCATCAAGCGTTTGATAGAAGATGAGATGTACGAGTTGGGATTTCCCAATATGGAGGTGCAGACCAGTTTTTGCAAATATATTTTGCAATCGATGACGACCGGTTCGGAACAGGTGACGATCCGCCGTGAGCTGCTTGCGTTCTTGAAGGCTGGAGATGTTGCAAGTCTGGAATCCGTTATCAAACGCCTTTTTGCCAGTATTGCCTACAATAATTACACCAACAACGAAATTGCAAGGTACGAGGGCTTTTACGCCAGTGTGCTCTATGCTTATTTTGCCAGTATCGTGGTGGAGACAATTGCCGAAGATGTGAGCAACAAGGGCCGGATTGATCTGACGCTGAAGGTTGGGGGGAGAACCTTTCTCTTTGAATTCAAGGTGACTGACGGGGAGCCGCTTGAGCAAATCAAGAGGATGAAATATTATGAAAAATATAGTGGCGATCGCTACCTGATTGGCATCGTTTTTGACCCCAAGGCAAGGAATATCAGCCGCTTTGAGGTTGAGAGGTTGTGACGGGGGCTCGGCCTTTCCAGGGCAGGCTGTTTGTTAACACTGATGCGGCGGTCTCGTTTTCCTGTCAAGAAGTTTTCTA
>CAINOO010000105.1 GCA_903851535.1 uncultured Chlorobiaceae bacterium
CTCGGTACTTGCCGACAAGGTTATGTCGAGGGTAGAGGGGCTCAGGAAGACGGCCATTCCTGCCGGTATCACTGTGACGGAAACAAGGAACTATGGCGCAACGGCTTCGGAAAAGGTCTTTACCCTTCTTGAGCACCTGCTTATGGCGGTTGTGGCGGTTACGGTTGTTGTCGGGTTTTTCCTTGGATGGCGCGGCGCTCTTGTTGTTCTTGCATCGGTGCCCATTACCTTTGCCCTTACGCTGCTGATCTACTACCTGCTCGATTATTCGCTCAACCGGGTAACCCTCTTTGCGCTGATATTTGTTACCGGTATTGTTGTTGATGACTCAATCATCATTGCCGAGAACATTCACCGCCACTTTGCCATGAAACGGCAGCCAAAGCTGCAAGCGGCCATTACCGCAATCAATGAGGTGGGTAATCCGACCATTCTGGCAACCTTTACGGTTATTGCTGCAGTGCTTCCGATGGTCTTTGTTTCGGGCCTGATGGGCCCCTACATGAGCCCGATGCCAATCGGTGCCTCGCTGGCCATGATCTTTTCGCTGCTCGTTGCACTGATCGCAACCCCATGGCTTTCCTATCGTCTTCTGAAAACTGAAGAGGGTCATCATGAAGAGTACGATATTACCAAAACAGGCTACTACAAGCTCTTCAATTCCATTCTCTCTCCATTTATCGAGAGCAGTTTCAAAAGATGGGTGGCGTTCGGTGTGGTTGGTTTGATGCTGGCAGGCGCCATTGCGCTGGTGCCGCTGAAGGCTGTACAGATGAAGATGCTTCCGTTTGACAACAAGAACGAGTTTCAGGTGATTCTTGATATGCCTGACGGCACATCGCTTGAGCAGACCGCACGAGTGGCCAAGGAGGTTGCCGCCTACCTGAAAACGGTTCCGGAGGTACAAAGCTACGAGTATTACGTCGGAACCAATGCGCCGATCAATTTCAATGGTCTTGTTCGGCACTACTACCTTCGTCAGAAAGCCAATATGGCTGATATCCAGGTCAATCTTGTCCATAAGGGCGATCGCAAGGCCCAGAGTCATGATATAGCCAAACGGGTAAGGCCGGGTGTCCAGAAGATTGCCCTTCGCTACAACGGGAATGCCAAGATTGTCGAAATTCCCCCTGGACCTCCGGTGCTCTCAACTCTTGTTGCTGAAATTTACGGCCCTTCACAGGAGCAGCAACTGGCACTGGCACAACAGGTGAAGAAGGTCTATGAAGAGACGCCCGGTGTTGTTGATGTGGACGTTCTCGTCGAGGAGGATCAGAAAGTCTATAATCTCGTCGTAAACAAGGAGCGTGCGGCTTTCCGAGGTGTCAGTGCCGAACAGATCGCCCAGACGCTGCGTATGTCGCTGGCCGGCATGGACGTCGGGGTGTTGCATACCGACAGCCAGCTCGATCCTGTTGCTATCCAGGTCAGGCTTCCGCAGTCAGGCAGAACCTCCATACAGGATCTTTCGGGGATTTTTGTGCAGTCGCAGGGAATGGGAACCCTGACAACGCGTCTGCGTGCCGGCCAGATGATTCCGCTTTCGGAGCTGGTAAAGGTTGAGGAGAAAATCCAGGCAAAGAGTATCTACCGCAAGGATCTTCGTCGAGTGGTCTATGTGACGGCTGATGTTGCCGGTGCGACCGAGAGCCCGGTCTATGCCATGCTCGACATGGATAAAAAGATACAGAAGCTCAAGGTTCCCGGTGGATACGCCATCAACCCGCTCTACACGGCAAATCCGACCTCAGAGGACAAGCTCTCGATGAAGTGGGATGGAGAGTGGCAGATCACCTTTGAGGTCTTCAGGGATCTCGGTACGGCCTTTGCCGTTGTTCTGGTCATCATCTATCTCTTGATTATCGGCTGGTTCCAGTCATTCAAGACTCCGCTGATCATGATGATTGCCATTCCGCTGAGCCTTGTCGGCATTATTCC
>CAINOO010000106.1 GCA_903851535.1 uncultured Chlorobiaceae bacterium
GATGGTGGTAACCGCCAGCGGCCATGTAGGGCAATATCTGCTGAAAAAAGTCAAGGAAGAGGTAAAAATAACTATGAACAAACTGGGAATTAATGCAACCGTAGACGAGGAGATTGAACAGCAACACTACTGGGACAGCCTTACCGTCAAGACTCTTGAGCAATGGAGAATGGTGCACATGCCCATGGTCTCTCTTTTACTCGCCTTAACCCTGATACATATTTTCTCCATACTTTTCTTTTGGAACTGGAAATAATAGCCTGATGAAACCCCTTTATACCTTTATCGTCTCTCTCATCATTCTTGCAGCGCTTGCCATAAAATTTCCCGATGTGCTGCTCGACCCTGGCACCCTCATGAAGGGCCATCAGGCTCTGAAAAGAGAGTGCCTGAGCTGCCACACTCCATTTCAGGGAGTAACGTCCGTACAGTGCGTTACCTGTCACAAAGAGGGTTCCATTGGCGTCAAAAATGTCGCCGGTGCCTCTCTTCCAAAAGATTCATCGAAGGTTCTTTTTCACAAAGGACTTTCTTCAAGTTCCTGCATCGACTGCCATACTGACCACAAGGGAAAAGAGGCTGTAAAGGCGATCAAAACGTTCAAGCACACCTTGCTGACCCTATCGCTCCAGAAAAACTGCACGGCCTGTCACAAAAATCAAAAACCGGCAGACAACCTGCATCGCTATGCAACAGGAAATTGCAGTGAGTGCCACAATATCACAAAATGGAAGCCTGCAACATTCGATCACAAAAGGCTCGCAACATCAATCCAGAAAAACTGCATAACTTGCCACAAAACCGATCAGCCAAATGACCGGCTGCACCGTGAGACGACGGTATCCTGCGCCGACTGCCACAGCACAAACCGATGGGAGCCAGCAACCGTCGATCATAAAAAGTTTGCTGCTTCAGGAAAACAGTGCATCAGTTGCCACAAGGCTGAGCAGCCAAATGACCGGCTGCACAGCGAGGTAAAGGCGGCCTGCTCCGAGTGCCACAATACGACAAAATGGAAACCCGCAACCTTCAACCATAAAAAGTTTGCTGCTTCAGGAAAACAGTGCATCAGTTGCCACAAGGCTGACCAGCCCAATGACAAGCTGCACCGTGAGGTAACTGCGGCCTGCTCCGAATGCCACAATACGACAAAATGGAAACCCGCAACATTCGATCACAAAAAGTTTGCCGCTTCAGGAAAACAGTGTATCAGTTGCCACAAGGCTGACCAGCCCAGTGACAATCTGCATCGCACTTCAGAGGCAAGCTGTGCAACATGCCACAGTACCAGCCGCTGGAAACCGGCAACATTCAACCATGACCGCTCTTTCCGGCTCGATAGTGATCATCAGGCAAGCTGCAAAACCTGCCACACCAATCCGGCCAATTACAAGCAGTATACCTGCTACGGCTGCCACGAGCACACGCCATCAAATATGGCGGCTGTGCATCGTGAAGAGGGTATTTATAACTACCAAAACTGCATAAAATGCCATCGCAATGGAAGCCGGGAACGGGAGGATGATTAGCCAAACTAAAAGCTGACCGCTGATCCCCTCGACACCTGTTTACGCATCAGCTCCATCCAGCCCGAGCCCGACTGTTTTTCAGCCAGAGCCACAACAAGATGCTGTGGCTCCAGTCCAAGATCAAGGTTTCTTCCCAACCCCTGTACGCACGAGGGGCAGTTGGTCAAAATGACAGCCCTCTCTTTTCCATGCATAAGCTCCGTAATGGCATCCCTTTTGCGTTGAAGCATGGAATCGGTAATATCGGGACGCGAGAGGGCCAACGTGCCAGCCTCGGAACAGCAATGCGGTACGGCAGTCACACGGCCAAACCCACCAAGACGTTGCAGGGTTTCGCGCGCATGTCCAGAGAGCGAGTCGTGACAGGGGGCATGATAAAGGTACTCTCCCTCCCCTTCAAGCCTCAACCCTTTTCCAAGGGCGTAAACGGCAATATCGACAATCTTTCCGCCAAAAACCCGTCCGGTTTCCATCACATCAAGCCCCTCCATGCAGGTGCCACAAGTCACCACGCAAGCATCAAAATCGAGATAGGAGAACATCTCCCTGATCTGACTGAAGATCACAGTATTGCGCAACACAATGCTCGAATAGTGACTGCTCTGTGCATTGACATGCGCCGGAAAGCCACAGCAAAGAAATGGAGGCGGAAGCACCACCCGCACACCAAGCTCAAGCAGCAGATGGAGTGCCGCCATAGAGATGGTGGAATAGAGCCGCTCGGAACCACATCCGGGAAAATAAAAAACGTTACTGCTTACCTCTCCGGCAGGCTCGAAAACAAGCACCTGATCGGGGCCACACTCCGGCAGAAGATCACGCAGGGTATGCTCAGGCACCGGCGGCACCGCAGAGCGGAGCAAACGAAGCGGATAGAGCGCCGGGGGATTATTTTCAGGCTGCAGCGGCAAGGAGAGTTTGGAGCCTGCCCGCTGGGCGGCTCCACCGATTCGCAGCACCGCACGACGGAAAAGGGCATTCAATGCAGGTGAACGGCTTTCGAGATAGCGCAACGTTAATGCCGTGACCGGTGAGGTGTGCTTGAAGCCCCACTCCGAAAGAATTTCACGCTCCAGCACCGAAACCTCCCCGCTATCGATATCGAC
>CAINOO010000107.1 GCA_903851535.1 uncultured Chlorobiaceae bacterium
AGAATCTCAAAAGGCAGATGAAAGCGGCGGTAGAGTTCATCCTGCCACTGCTCAGCCAAACCACCGGGGCAAACAATCAGGCAGCGTTGCAGGTCACCCCGGGCAATCAGCTCCTTGATGAGCAAACCAGCCATGATTGTTTTGCCTGCGCCGGGGTCATCGGCCAAAAGAAAGCGTAAGGGCTGGCGCGGCAACATAGACTCATAGACCGCAGTAATCTGGTGCGGCAGTGGCTCAATATTGGAGGTATGAACAGCCAGCACTGGATCGAATAAATGGGCCAGTCGAATACGTTGGGCTTCCGAGACAAGACGGAAAAGCGCACCATCACCGTCAAAACTCCACGGTCGCCCCTGCTCAACAATTTCCAGCCGAGGTTCGTCATGGCGATAGATCAACTCGTTGGCTACTTTCCCGTCTGGAGTCTTGTAAGTCAGCTCAAGCGCCTCCGAACCAAACCACTGCACACTGACAACAGTGACTGAAGCACCAGGCACTATACCTCTGACGGTCGTGTTTGTTTGTAGTTGTTCGAGCGTAATCATCCGGGATATGCATCTATCAGGTTGACATCCATGTCACAAAAGGATAGTACACGATATTTTGTATCGCAACCCACCAATTTACGACAATTTAAATGTAATCAACCGACAATGAAAATATAACGGCGAGTGCTCAAAATGGACAGGGCGCACCATATTGCGCCACCAAAAAGAGTTTAAAGCCGATCACGTCACCCACATCTGCGCAGAGGTAAGGCTAAAGATGTGAAATTTCGATGTTGTGATCGGCCATGACAGCGGTATAGCCCCCACCATACCCTGAAGGCGTTACCCGGATGCTCGGCAACGAGCTGGTATTAAAAGACCAGCCATGCGAGGATTCCAAGTGCTCCCACTCCGGCTAAAACTGTTCCCGTGCTGGTTCCTCCATTGTCTCCCGCATAGGGATCTGCGCCACCAGTTGCAAAATCGTAAGCAGTGCCTCCTGCAAAGTGGTTTCCCGCATGGTCGTATATTGAACCTTCTCCGAAGGTGACAAAATATTGTGTCTGATATTTCAGATCTGCCGTCGGGTTGATCGTCAATGTTGCGCCCGAAATTGTCAGGTTGGCACTGGTCGCCACATTGTAGCTTTCCACAACGGCTCCGTTTGGTGACCCGCTGTGTAGTTCTATCGTACCAGCACCTCTCTGGATCGCTTCGCTGAAAATAAGTTCAATATTGCTGCCGACGGCAACGCCTGTGGCAGCATCCGCCGGGCTGAACGTCACGACCGCAGGTGCTGTGGTATCCGTCACGGCAAGAGAAAACACATCGCTTGCTGTCGCGCCACTTTCGTCTGTAGCCGTCACCTTCAACTCTATTGAACCTATGTCTGTGTGAAGCGGTGTGCCATTGAAGGTCACACCAGTCTGCAACGGAGTCTCACCGCCCTTCGAAGGATCGTAACCGATTACAGGATCGAAGGTACCTGCACCGTAATTCGCAACACCTGCTGCTTTTGCATAGGTATTGTATGCGGTGACGTCCCAGGTACTTGAATACCCGGCCCATCCATCTTTCAACTGGCCCCAGTCCTGCCAGGTCAAACCGAAATCCTTGCCATACAGGTACTGACTGGCGGCAATCTCATGCTCGATATTCATGCCATCACCAATAAAGAGGATAATGTGCTGTACACCAAGATCTTTTGCGGCAGTCATCATCACCTGGTAGATCTGTGTATCATCGACAATATTGGTGCCCGGATACCAGCTTCCTGCATACTGCCTGAACAGTTCCGCACCTGCACCTCTTGCCTGGAGTGTTACCAACTCATTCGTATGACCGAGGGTGCTGTAGGTAACATCGCCGGAAGGATAAGTCGACTTGCTTGACCCCACAACCTCTACAGGCAAATTACCCTTGCCCAACTCTTCCTGAAGACGCAGGTAGCTGTTCGAGTGATCGCTCGTAACGATCATCAGTGTATTTGACCAATCCATGCCGTTCACCCCTGCATCCACCACAGTCTCTGCTGTAGTAACTGCCTGTTCGAGGTCATACACCCCGCCGATCATATTTTTGTAACCGTTGAGATGGTTACTCCAGTCAATATCGCCCTGCTCAAACATCACAAAAAATCCCTGTGGATCCTTGTTCAGCACCGACAAAGTGGTCAAGGTCATTTCCGAAAGAGTCGGGTCTTCGTCTGTTGCCGGGGTACTATCGGTCGTGCTTCTTGTTATGGTTGGTGTGCCGGGAGTATCCGCAACGTTATTGTATTCGAAGTTTCCTCCCGACGTACCAAAGAGACCGAACAGCTTGTCTCCTGTTGTGATATCCAATCCCGACGCAGCAACTGCGAGGGCCGTCCCGCCATCCACACCGGTTGCCCGCTCGACAAAGGTATAGTGCGTACCATCTGTACCCGCTTTGAAGGCATCGTAATCGTCATTGAAACCATTGTGATCAAGATCTGTACTCTCCTTTGCGAAATTGGTAACTGCCTTCGCAAACAGGCTGTCGAGCCCGCCGCCAATCACCACATCAGGCTGAGTATGAAACAGAATCTCGTGAGCAATATTCTGGTAGTCGTTGCGATTAACATTATGGCTGACAAAAGAGGCTGGTGTTGCATGTGAGAAGGGCACGGTACTGACCACACCTATGGCAAATCCAAGATCAGCTCTCAGAGTCTCGGCAATGGTCGTAATTTCACCTCCAGCCGGATCACCACTCTGCCAGGCAACATTGCCGCTATCAGTCTTCACTCCAGAGCCTATGGCTGTAGCTGCGGATGCTGAGTCTGTTGAGGGCCATGCACCTGAAAGGGCGAAGTAGGCATCCCTTGCTGCATCGGAATATTTCAGCGTACCCTGAAGTTCACCATCGAATTTCAGCCATGAGGGCAGTGGAGTGCCATCAGCCAGTGTTGCACTGTAGGTCAGGCTGTCGCCAGCATCCAGATCCTTGAAGGTTCCAACGGGCACCATCAGGCTGAACGCTTTGTTTTCCTCTGTCGATACATCACTGATTGCATGTGCCACCACAGGCGCATCGTTCAGATTTGTCAAGGTGAACAAACTGACCGTTTTTGCATATTCGTTAGCAACAAAAAGCAGATTCTGGCCATTGGGACTGCCATCACTGGAAACGAAGGTGAGCCCCTCAGGGCCCGCCCCTGACTCGGCACCATCACCGCTGAGAGCTTTTGAATCATCAGGATTATGCAGGGATTGAACAAAACTGACATGTTGGGGATCCGTTACATCATAGACCATGACGGCACCTCCTGCACGCTCCAAACCAACGAACGCGAGGGTTTTTCCCCCTACATGCCCGATTGCAATGCCTTCAGGTTCCGGCCCTTTGTTGTCGGAACGCGTATCGACGAAGATACCGGAAGTCGAAGGATCAGCCGAATTGAAGGTGCCTGTCGAAGCGGCAAACTGCTCAATGTGTGAGCCACTGTCGAAAACAATGCTACCCTTGGCATCAAGAATACTGAAGGATCGTGCGCCATAGGCCTGAATTTGTTCAATAACTCCGTCACCATTAATGTCACCGTTGTTGCCGGGTGCAAGAGAGATTCTCAAGTTGCCTATTGCGCTGGTATTCAGCAGATTCCCATACCTGGCGATCAACTGAGGATCCAATGAAAAGTTATGACCACTGACTGGATCGACGTAAGTGCCTATATCTTTAAGTTTCACGGCATCAGGTGACATGAAATCATTACGATCGTCTCCTTCATTGGCAATAATGTAGTAGGCATTGCCATCAGAGCCTGAAAACGAGCCGATTCCATCAGGCATGTACTGACCCAATACAGGCAAGTCTCTCCTTGGTGTGTAGGTACCCTTGTCGCTGCCGTCCAACGGCAGGCCAAGCCAGCTTTTGAAACCGAGTGGAACAATATCGGTAAATGTGGCGGTGGCGATGTCGAGAATACCAATCGCATTATTCTCCTGCAGGGTCACAAAGGCAGTTTTTCCGTCAGGCGAAATACTGATATACTCCGGTTCAAGGTCATTGGCAACGGTAACTCCATCGAACAGGCGAATGCCTTCTGCCCTCAATTCTGTAAATTTATCGTTGAATGCGGCAAATGAGGCTGTCTTGACCGTTGCCGCAGCAACACCCTGACAGAGGTCTATGATAGTGACCGAACCTTCAGGGTTACTGGCAATGCTGGCCATTTCACCTTCATTGGCAACCAGAACGCTCTTGCCATCGGCGCTGAAAGTCAGCATATCGGGATTAGCTCCAACCATGACGCTGCCCAACGTCATCAGCGACGGGGATGCTAAATCACCATCTGCATCAAGAAAATAGACACTACCCGGCAAGGTTTTGTCGGAAGCAGCAACGGCAACAGAAACAATGCCGTTTTTGACTGCGACGCTGTTCAAATCATTGCTGCCAAGCGGAATCGTCGAAAGGAGTGTCATATGAAGAGCGGCATCCACGCTGACAACCTGCAGACCTGAGGATGACGTAACAAAAAGTCTGCCGCTTGCAGCATCAAATGCCGAGATTTCAGCTCCGGCAAGAGAAATGGTAGACGCAAAAGCAAAGGATTCTGCTCCACTTGCAGTGAGGCCAAGTGTATTGCTCACTTCAACATTGTGAAACGATGCTATATCGTTACCACTTTTGTCCTGGAGAGCGTTAAGATCGTTACCGGTGGAAGGGTCCATGTATGAAACCGTGACGGCCAGAGAGGGATTCAATGGTGTTGCGAGCGTCAGAATGACCTGATTATTAACCACCTGAAGGCTGCTGACAGACTGAACCGTCTCTCCATTGCTTACGGTGAACTGCTCCTTCAAGGGAAGATTGATTGTATCGAGCTGAACATCAAAATACAAACTCACTCTATCGCCTAAACCATCCAGGCTGGAGTTTATCAGTTTATAACTACCATCATTTGCCATTTTTGGACTCCCTGATTTAGTTGATTGTGTCGATCAAAAAACTTCAGGAAAATGATACCGCATTCATCAATCACTATTATCAAGGCACTGAAACAATTGAGTTACAGAAAGGAAAATTCCTCTTCCATTGCTTGCATGCACAAGGCAGCAAAAACCTGTCTTGCGGATACCCTGTTTGTTATAAATCGGTTATAACAACAGCACCATGAAAGCGCTTGTCAGGAAAGACCACCCGCCCTTTGGAATTGATGACAATATGGGGATGCCCGGATTTTTCAAGCAGGCGCAGAAGTTTGACCAGCTCTTTTTTTCCGGCAGGCTTGATAATGATATCTGCCAATGCCTCCACTTTTTTGACATCATGATGTTTCAGTTCATCCTGTAAAAAAAAATCACCTTTTATTTCAGCCCTCAATTCATCAAGTCGCAACATGAAAGACTCCTTTTATTGTAATGATGACCGCAAACCCTAACTCCGCAGACAGGTAAGACGGTACACTAATTATAAAAAAGCAAAATAGTGTTGGGGAATAGTTACGGTTATGCAACGATTTTGTAAATTTTGTTTTATCTCCTTGTTCCGGCAGAAACAAACGGTAGTATAATGCCAATGTGTCAAAGTAGATGAGGCCCAACGCTGTCCACGGTGATATTTTTTCGTGCCTATCCTCAAAGTGACAGGAGAATAATCAACGTTGGATGTGTTTAGAAAGAACAGGAACTTGTACTCTGAAGTACAGAACCAAATTCATTACTGATTTTTTTTTAGTAGTATACCCATAATCAGCCAAACTAATTCGTTGCCGGTGCCAAAAAGAATCGTTGAACGCTACGAGCAGACCGCTGATGGTCTTGTGATCGTTGATGTTGCCGCAAGGCGTGTCGAGGATCTTTATGAGGATTTCGACAAAACTGCTCCATACCACAAAAAGGATCTGGACGAAGATCTCGCATATTATCTCACAGAGTGTGTGCGTGAAATTGGGCGAGTTGATTTTGTTATCCGCTTTATGTTTGAGTGTTATCCTTCCGAAGAGTTTATGCTGAGGGTGCGTACCAGTGTCCATAAATTTTTTATCTACCAGAAAGAACTCGAACGTGACGCAATGAACAAGATGCTGAGAAAGGCAGCTACACTCCTCATTATAGGTATCATTATTCTCGGCCTTTCGTTGTGGGTCAATCATCTCTTTGTTATTGAAGGCACGCCCTCATTTCTTAACACTGTTTTTGCCGAAGGTCTTACCATTGTGGCCTGGGTTTCGGTATGGGAGGCGCTTGCAACCTTTTTGCTGAATTGGCCTCAGCACCTCCTCCTCATCAGGATTTTCAGGACAATCGCTGAAGCGCCGGTGCAGTTTCAGCCACCTTCAAATACTCATTCCGAAGGTGCAAATGCTCCGAAAGGAAGTTAGCCAGTTCCCACTATGGCTCTCAGGGTATATCACCTCCAAACAGCCATCATCCCCTTCACAGCTCAGCAAATCTAAGCGTCAGCAAATGAATACGCTCTGCAAAGCTCCTCTATCCTGTCGTTAAGAAAGTCCGCCTTTGAGATCGGTGCATAAAAAGCTTCTGCATGAAACCAATCATCCCTATCCGAGCCGTGACTTTCGCCCCTGGCTCTATATCTTTGGAAAGCAGCAAGCCTGATGTTTTCATCAGAATTCAAGGCCACATTTCCCTCTCCTCTTATGTAGTTTGACATACCTGTTGGTTGTTTACAATCCTGAAAAAAAACGGTATCTCTTGAGCACGGCAAAGTCTAATGATTTCTCATTTCATTGACAAGTAGCTACAGGTTAAAACAATGAAAACTTTTTTCCCTTAAACGCAATAGTATTTACCAATAGCCATACTCATGCAAGAAGATGAAGGCGGGAAAAAACATAATCAAGAGAATCTTCGTTCAGAACAATCCTCGAGAAACCCGTCGAATCGAGAGCCATCGCCTGGTTGCTTCTTTCACTGATATACTTTCGGTTTTGCCTGCCATTATACCAGTAAACAAGCCGGATTGTGCTCCCCTCAATTTCAAGAGCGGTGATGCCACGTTTTCCAATGGTACATCCAGAGTTGAAAACGCTTGGGATGGTGAGATTGTTATAGATGCCGCTTCGAAGCCCGGTAACCTTTCCCTTTTTGTAACATCCGTCGAGTTCACTTTTTAGTTCACCAATATTCAGCTTGATGGCAGCTCGTTTTTTACCATCAGCAGACGAATAAGCCCTGCAAAGCTCCTCAATCCTGTAATTCAAAAAATCTGCCTTTGAAAGTGACTCAAACAACGGACGATGGGTATGGCCAATAATGGAGACAATTTTGGACTGGTTTGAAAACTCATAAATCGATTGCTCAATTGCGAATCGTTGACGACTGTTATAGGCAACAGAAAAGTTCTTTATACCAAAAGGTTTGGCTATATAGCGGAGAAAAAATATAACTGCACGGCTGAGCATGGAACATGTTTGCCACATAAACAGCGCTGCCTGATGACCATGAAACAGCAAAAGTGTTTCATCTTCATAATGAAATTTAAGTGATTCAACAAGCGATGAAGCAAGCCGATACTCCTTATTGTCAAGAAGCGCAGCATCATGGTTACCCCAGGTTTTCCACAAAAATCCATTTTGCCCGAATTTGAGAAACAGATCATAAACGTCACTCCACCGGCAAGCAATACTTTCAAGGGAAAACTTAAAGAGTTCCTCGATATCGCCATTAAGCACAAGACTGTATTTTTCGGGCAGATAATATCTCTCAAGCATGGTTTTGACCAATTCGGAATTTTGCCGAAACTCGTCAAGCCGACCACCATTGCCCATGTGCAGGTCACTGAGGATAAGAACCTTCGATGAATGATCAAGAGTAAGTGACTTCGCTCTCTTGAGCAGACGATCAAGATGAGGATGCTTTTTAGTATGAGGGCTCATGGCATCCCGTCATCACCAAAAAAAAGCCCCAAGGTACGCACTCTAAACTTTGGTTTATACTTCATGATAATCTTCAACTCAGAATCTGTTCATTAGTATTGATTTCAAGTTTTTTTTGACGGCTTATTTTTTTAGGGTGATTGACTTGATTAAGGTGGTTGGGCCAAAACGGTCACTGAAACTATCAATTTATTGTGTACACAAATTAATCTCTTTTTTATTAAGAACAGGTAAATTCATCTTGTTTGCTCCTTTTTTTAAACACCAATTTCAATGTTTTTTTTGTTACAAACATGTAAAATCTGTGCCAGGAAACAGGTTGACAATTTTTGCTATTGTTTTTTTCGGCCTTTGGCCTGCAAGAAAAGCTGCGTACTTCAAACCGCCAAAAAGCCATTCGCTCCGAGTAAGCATCCGGGCTCAGGCTGCGGCAAAGCAAACGTTTAACTTTTTTGGCGAAATCTCTCGAAATACAAACCACCCGGAGTTCTGTTAATTATTTGAAAACAACCATCAGAGCAAAATAGATTTACGAATCCTCTTCATATATTGTTGAAAAAATTTATTGTCATGTCATAAGGGATATGCTGCAATAAAAACTGATATAACGTTTCTTCTATATTATGCATAATAATAGATCACCCTGGCCACAGACGATCAATGATGCCGCAGAACGGATCATTGCAATAATGAACGACAAAGAGAAAACAAAAGTCAGAGCTGTTCCAGAGGGTAAGTTGCAAAAACTTCGTTTCATTCTCGGAATGCCCATTCGCAATGAACTTGGATTATTCGAAGGAAATGATGCCCTGCTTAAAGCATGCGCCATTTCAAAGTATGGTGATTTTGAAGCTCTTTTTTTCTTCAATGATGTCGATTCAGCATACGATGTTATCGTTGAAGCAATCTGGAGAAAGCTGGAGAAAGCTGAATACGATAACGACCGACTGTCCTGTCAGGTAACTCATTTATCATTTGAGCTGTCTATACAGGAAAAAACGACGGATTCATAACAGAAGAAGGCACGAAGACAAAAACGAAGCCCACAGCAGGGGTAAAGTCAATTCATGAATGGCGTACAAACACGTCGGATACCGTGGTTCCGCTCTTTTTATGACAGTCACCTTATCGAATAACGACTCACTTGAGTTTTTGGCAAAAGAGCTTAAAAGGAGCCGACTGGAAAAAAAACTCACTGTAGCAGATGTGAGTCAGTTGACCAATATCAGGAAGCAGTACCTGGAACAACTTGAGGAGGGGAATTTCGGTTTTCTGCCAAAAACCTATGTCTGTGCCTTTGCAAAGGAATACATGAGGGCGATGGAACTTGACTGCATCGAAGCCCTTGAACAATGTGAAAAAAATCTTCAGTTACACGGAACAGGTAACAAGGATGAGATTGTCAAAACAGGTTCTGGACATAACGACAAGAACCCTTTGGGCGAGATAAACATCCACAAATCGAAGCTTATGAAGTCCATACTACCGTTATCCTTCGGCATGTTTGTAGGCGTACTGATAGGCGTTTGCTCCAGTTATTACGACCATAGTACCAATACTTCCGCTCCACGCCTGCCAGTAGGTCAGTCACTGCAGGACACACTCCCGCAAAAAAAAATGCACCGTTCAAAGCAACACGTCATGTCAGCAGTGCAGGCCAAACCCTCCCCTCTACGACCACGCTCATCGGTGTCTGCTGTTGCTCCTGCGCCCACACCTGTTTCAGCTACTCAGAATGAGGCAACAACCATGATGAGGCTGTTGCCTGATACTGTACGTTGAATAATCCTGACGAAACCCTTAAAGGGAATCGATGTGGTTATAAAAAGCAATTGCCTTTAACACATAAAGCAACCCGAACTTTTTCCTCATTAAAAGGTTGAGCGTTCTGCCCACAAATCAAGTCTCCTCCAACTTTCTTCAGTGCACCCTCAAGTGCGATCAACTGGTTTCCTGAACAGTCAAAATTACCCTTGACCTTTTTCGGTGCATCATCAAGTGTTGCGAGCTGGTTCCATGCACAATCAACATTGCCCTTGACCTTTTCAGGGGCCCACTTGAGTGAAATCAGTTGATTATTTGAACAATTAAACCCATCAACTCTTTGAGGAGCGCCTTTGAGGGAGGTCAATTGATTACTGGAACAATCAAATGCTCTTACTTCTTGAGGGGCCCCTTTGAGGGAGGTCAATTGATTAGCCGAACAATCAAGAGTGCCGCGCACTTCCCGAGCGGCTCCTTTAAGCGAGGTCAACTGGTTTTTGCGGCAAGAAAAATCTCCCCTGACAACATCAGGGCTGCCTGCCAGTGAAGCAAGCTGGTTACTGGAACAATCAAAATCGCCCTGCACCCTTATTGGCGCACCCTGGAGTGTTGCAAGCTGATTATCGGAACAGTTAAAATCACCGCCCACGAGCAAAGGAGCGCCCTCGAGTGAGGAAAGCTTGTTCCCTGAACAGTTAAAATCTCCTTCTACTATATCCGGACAGCCTATGGTTTCCGTATTTTGAAATATCTCCCCTGTTAACGAAGTCAACTGATTTGCGGCACAAGAAAAATCTCCCATAATGAAGACCGGACAACCTGAAAGAGAGGTCAGTTGATTGCCGGAACAATCAAAATCCCCTTTAACCTCCTCCGGACCGCCTTCAAGTGAGGTCAACTTGTTCCCTGAGCAGTTGAAATCTCCTTTTATTTTTTTGGGACTACCCTCAAGCGTGGCAAGCTTGTTGCCTGAGCAATCAAAATCTCCTTTTACCTTCTCCGGGCACCCTTCAAGTGACGTTAATCCCTTATTGGAACAGTCGATGTCACTTTTTCCATCCAGCTCCCCCATGACATCGCCAAACGTTACTTTTTTACTCATAGCATCCTCCGTTGAAAAACAGGTTATCGACATTTAATAACAACTTACTTTCTGTGGTTTGTATTGTGCATTTAACGCAACACTTCCTTATGGATAATTTCGCCGGTCACGAGATAAATGACCTCCTGAGCAATTTTTACAGCATGGTCGGCAATATGCTCGATATACCTCGATATACTCAAGATCGCGATAAGCTGGCTCACATCAGCATCCGGAATTTTGATCAACGCTGTTGCCTTGTTAACGACTGAGCGGTGCATTGCCTCAATCTCTTTATCAAGAACGGATACCTGATCAGCAAGAACTTGCTCTTTCAGGGCAAAAGCCTCAATTGACTTTTTAACCATTTCAGCCGCAAGAACACCCATCTTCTCGAAATCAAAGGATTCGATGATCCCGGGAGTGATTTCAGGCATAAGATCAAGTGCGTGAAGAGAGAGGTCGCCAATTCGCTCCAGCTCATCATTGATCATGATAATGGTCATTATAGCGCGCAGGTCACTGGCAACAGGATGCTGAAGAGCAAGAAAAGAGAGGCATCGCTCTTTGAGGTCAACCTCTGCCATATCAATTTCATAATCAGCAAACTTGCTCTTTTCTGTGCCATGTTTATCATGCTGTGCAACCGCATGAAGTGAAAGCAAAAAATTCTCCAGAACTATATTGGCAAGTTGAACCAGAACTTCAGATAGTACTGTTATTTGCGCATGAACGGGTCGTTCTGACATAAGAGTTTTTGATGATGAGTTGAACGTTAAAAAAAATAACTACGGCAAAAGAACTGCACAAGAAATAACCGTTGTCCACAGACCATTTTCACCCTCTGCGGTCGCAGTGATGTTGTACGAATTGATGATTTTATGACTCATTTTGTAAATTCCTTCTCGCTCATCCCAATCCTTGTTGGGATTAAACTCAATACCAAGGGTGTTTGCATTGCGTCATGACATTTTTTTTTGGGCCGATCGGGCTAAAAAAAGAGCCTGACTATTCACTTTTTGGCCCTTACTGATGATCTTCGAATATGTTGCATCCGCATGCATCTCCCATGCCTTGACATTATCGCTCATAATCAAATCAAGATCCGTTTTGACAGCGGTGATGATCATTTTATCAAACACCGGAAAAAGTGTTTCAACCCGGTCATCAAGGTTTCGTGGCATAATATCTGCGCTTCCAAGATAGAGTTCCTCCTTTCCTCCGTTATGGAAATAGTAGGCCCTGCTATGCTCAAGAAAACGCCCGATCACACTGATAACGCGGATGTTTTCACTGATGCCCGGTATTCCTGGCTTGAGGCAGCAGATCCCCCTGATAATAAGGTCGATTTTCACCCCTTCGCACGACGCCCTGTAGAGTGCCCGTATGGTTTTACCATCTACAAGAGCATTCATTTTCATGATTATTCTTCCCTTGTTTTCCTTCCGGCTCCACTCAACCTCCCGTTCAATCATCTCGATAATCCTTTTTCTGGTATTGATCGGCGATACGAGCAGCTTTCTGTACTCGGTATGCTTTGAATATCCTGTCAAGGCGTTAAAGAGTTCTGCCACATCGTTGGCAAGTTGCTCGTTGACGGTAAAGAGGCTGTAGTCGGTATAGATTTTCCCGGTTGCGGGGTTGTAGTTTCCTGTACCAAGATGGAGGTAACGCTTCAGCTTGTTTTGCTCACGTCGCACAATCAGGGTAAGCTTGGCATGGGTTTTCAGCCCCGGAAGACCGTACGCGACATGTGCACCGACATCTTCAAGTGCCCGCGCCCAGATGATGTTATTTCCTTCGTCAAACCTTGCTTTGAGCTCCACAAGAACAGCCACCTGTTTACCTGCTTCAGCCGCCTTCATCAAGGCCTTGACAATCGGCGAGTTACTGCCAACCCGGTAGAGCGTCTGCTTTATCGAGAGCACCGCAGGATCAAGAGCTGCCTGGTTGATAAAATCAACGACTGGCTGAAAGGAGTCGTAAGGATGGTAGAGTAACTGATCTTTGGCTTTTATGGCGCTGAAGATATCGGGGGCAGAGTACTCCTCGATAGGTTTTTTTTGCACAAAGGGCTCATCTTTTAAAGAGGGCCGTTCAATTTTTAAAAGCTCGATAAGGGAGCCGAGTCCAAGAGCTCCATCTATTTCGTAGACATTTCTTTCGGCAACACCAAGATTTTTCATCAAAAGCTTTCTCACCGGCACCGGCATGGCCGTCGTAATGTCGAGACGGACAACCTTTCCGTAACGGCGTGAGCGAATTCCCTTTTCGATGGTCTTGAGCAGGTCTCCCGCCTCATCTTCCTCAATTTCAACATCTGCGTCGCGGATCAATCTAAAAAGGTGCGCTCTGGTGATCCTCATTTTTGGAAATAACTGCTCCAGATTGTTTTCAATAAGATCTTCGAGCCAGATAAAGCGAATAATCCCATCGTCATCAAAGCCCCTGATCTCATTAAGCCGAAGAAGTCGTGGAAGCATAGTCGGGACTTTGACACGGGCAAACTTCAGTGCAGTGCTTTCATCGTCTGCAATTTCTATTGCGAGATTGAGCGAAAGATTCGACATAAAAGGAAACGGATGACCGGTATCGAAGGCCAGCGGGGTCAATACGGGATAAATCTCCTTGCGAAAATAGTGGTTTAACGCCTTTTGCCTGGTTACGGATAATTCTGAAAACCGAACAAACTCAATACCCTCCTGCTGAAGTGCCGGTACCAGATCGTGATAAAAGCACTTGTTTCTCTGGCTGAGCTGCTGCAAGACCATCGTCCGGATTTTTTCGAGCTGCTCGAAAGGGGTGTGGCCATCAATTGTTCGCTCCACAATACCCGCCTCATACTGGTCTTCAATACCGGCAACCCGGATCATGAAATATTCATCAAGGTTTGAACTGAAAATCGATATGAATTTCACCCGTTCCAAAAGCGGGTGCGCTTCAGCTTCAAGCGCCTCTTCAAGCACACGCTGATTGAATGAAATCCAGCTCAACTCCCTGTTAAGATAAAAAGAGGTGTCAAAAAAATCCGGAAGCGCCACTATCTTGCCATCTTCCTCATTACATGTCTGCATAAGAGGCATAAAAAATTGATCCGGGTTTTCCCATGCGGTAGAGAAACAATGCCATAAATTTTGCAATACGATGAACATCGAATGAACCTAATGTAGGGGCTTTGGCGTCACGAAGCAACGGGCTTTTGTTACGAGTTTGAAAACAAACACAGGGAAGATGGGGGAAAAAAGAGGCTCTCATTTTTGGAAAAGTATATTGGGCAATCTTTTGTCTTCGCCGGCAAAGGAACAGCAAAATTGAGATCTGCTAACACACATGGTTTTAAATATTTATCATTTATTTGAGGAGAATGGAAATGAGTACAAAAGGAGCGAAGAGGGTATTCGCCGATATTATGGGCACTCTTAATGGAACCGGTGATATCGATTGTTCAAACAGGGGGCTAACTTCACTTGATGGTTGCCCGGGGATTGTGGCAGGGAATTTCAACTGTTCAGGGAATCAGTTGACAACACTGGAGGGAGGCCCCCACAGCGTTACGGGAGATTTTTTCTGTTCAAATAACCTGTTGACATCGCTTGAATCTGCTCCGGATGAAGTTCACGGCGATTTCGATTGTTCTCACAATCAATTACTCTCTCTTGAAGGTGCTCCAAAAAAGGTGACTGGTAATTTTGATTGTTCCGCCAACCAGTTAACAACACTCCAAAGCACTCTAAAAAAAGTTGGTGGTGATTTCTGCTGTTCAGATAACCTGCTGACCTCACTCTATGGTGCACCTCAAAAAGTTGATGGAGATTTTTCCTGTTCGGATAACCAACTTACCTCACTTGAGGGCGCTCCCCGGGAAGTTGGTGATTTTGACTGTGCCCATAATCAATTGACCTCACTCGAAGGTGCCCCGGATGAAGTTCATGGCGACTTTGATTGTTCCGGAAATCATCTCAGCTCACTGTCAGGGTGCCCGAATTTTATTATTGGTGACTTTTTTTGCACCGGAAACCAACTGACCTCACTGAAAGGCGGGCCGATTGTTGTTTACGGAAACTTCGACTGTTCAAACCATAAGCTGCTGACACTCAAGGGAGCCCCAAAGGAGGTTGAAGGAGATTTTGATTGTTCAGGAAACCAACTGACCTCACTTGCAGGAACACCTCAAGAGGTTGGAAATTTTAATTGTTCAGGCAATCTGTTGACCACACTCCACGGTGCGCCCCACAAAGTCAAGGGAAATTTCTCCTGTTCAGCAAACCTGTTGACATCGCTCAAAGGAGCCTCAAAAAAGGTCAAGGGAAATTTTGATTGCTCAAACAACCAGTTAACCTCTCTCAATGGTGTTCCCAAAAAAGTCAAGGGGGATTTTGATTGCTCAGGAAACCTGCTAACTGCTCTCGATGGAGCACTCAGGAAGGTTGGTGGAGATTTTATTTGCGGAGGAAATGCCTGGATATTTGATGAAAAAGAGAATCGGACAATTTGTTCGATAAAAGGAAACTATATCAATGAATCAAAACCAATTACAGCAAAAGAGCCCTCATTGTAACAACCATCGCCAATACATCGCCAATACCATGATGCGATGTGAATGATAGAAAAAAAAGGCCACTCTTTTCGGAAGTGGCCTCTGTTCAAACGTGTTTTTTTTGTTCAGTCTTTAAGATACTCTTCCGCCTGAACCCAGTCTTCAGTATCTGACCCATGATTTTCGCCCTTCTCTTTCCACAGATAGTATGCCGCAAGCCTGATCTCTTCCTCGCGCAATTCCTGTGTCGATGCCGTTGTTTCGTATGTATTGTTTTCCATTACATTTTTTGTTAAGGGGTTAGAGGTAATTGTCTGCATAAAAAACACCCTAAGGACGCACGTCACAACATCTGTTTTACTACGACAAAGTTTACCGATTTTTCGCTGAACTGGCAAGAGGCACTCTGTTACATTGGTGAAAATTTCTCTTCTCTTTTTCTGAACAATCAAGAGCAAGAATTAAAAAGAATTGACCGTCCCTATCCATTTGAAAAGAAAACCGATGAATTTAAATTGTTTTTTACTTTGCTGTAAACTCTTTTATCTTGATGGCATGATCGTTTATCGTTCGATTAAACCATTCCATTTTTAAATGCAGGCTACGAATGCACACCACCCCGAAGACGGTATCCTTCAGATTGAATCAGGCTGAATCCGGTGAGTCTCTATTTGAAAACGTACTTCCCGCCGGTTGGCAGCTCAAAATCAACACCTCCCGCAAAGAGCGGCGGGAATACTACGATACATTCGAGTGGCATGCATTTGATAAAGGGATGTCGATTGTAAAAAAGAGGAGAACCCTTTTTCTGGCTGATCTCAATAGCGGCCAGGAAACAGCCTCACTCCCCTTCCCGGCAACCCCTTCCTCTTTTTTTGCCGACGCACTTCCGTCTGGCACACTGAAAACGGCGCTCTCTTCTCTGACGGAGATCAGAGCGTTCATCAAGCTCTGCTCCATTGATGCCCTCATCACCTCATACCGCATCCTTGACGATAAGGAGAAAAGTATCGCCTTTCTGACCTCCGAATCACTCTATCTCGCCGACAGGGAAAAGCCGGAACCCTTTGTGCGTCTCTTTTCACTCTCGCCACTCAGGGGATATGACGATGAGATGGAACAGATGGTGCACTCTCTGGCGAACAACGGTGAAATGGTAGACGCTCTTGATTTCAGGGAGCTATTACTGCTGATTATGAAAGAGGCTGGCCTCAGCGTTCATGGCTACTCTTCAAAAATCAGTCTTGACCTTGACCCCGATGCTCCTGTTCATCAAAGTGCCCGTCAGTTGCTTCAGTTCACCCTCTCTGTCATGCGAGCAAATGAAGAGGGGATAAAAAAAAACCTTGATTCCGAATTTTTACACGACTACCGTGTTGCCGTCCGCCGAACCCGTTCCATTCTGAAGCAGCTCAAGGGTGTTTTTGAGCTTGAAGAGAGTGCAAATTATCTCAATCTCTTCAGGGAGCTTGGAAAGCAAACCAACGAATTGCGTGACCGGGATGTCTCCCTTTTGCGGCAGGCAAGCTATTTCCACGATCTGCCCCCTTGTCTTCAGCCCTCGCTCAAGCTTTTTTTCAGTGACATTGCCGCCTCCCGTAAAAAACTGCACCGGCAGTTCTGCCGCTATCTTGCCTCCAATACCTGCCAATCATTTTTTGACGAATGGGAAAACTTTGTAAACCGGCAATCGGTGCCTGATGCAGAGCACTGCCCGAATGCCTCCCTTTCAACCGCAAATGTTGCTGTGAAAAGCATTAAAAAGGCATGGAAAACAGTAATCCGCCATGGGCGTCAGGTCAGTGAGGAAACAACCGACCACGAACTCCATGCGCTGCGCATCGACTGCAAAAAACTGCGCTATCTGCTTGAATTCTTCTCCTCCATTTTTCCCCATAAATCGATCGCTCCTGTGGTTCGCCAACTGAAGGATCTGCAGGACAACCTTGGTGACTTTGTCGATTTTTCGGTTCAACTGCACTTTCTTCGTGAACGTCTGACCGCACTGCCCCCAGGAAAAGAGGAGAACTTGCTGGCTGCATCAATGGGTGGACTTATGGCTATCCTTTTTCAAAAACAGGAAGAGGCAAGAGGTAGATTCCACAAAACCTTTGAAACATTTGACCATGAAAAAACCGCTCAACTGTTTCACGATCTTCTTACAAGTACAATGCCATGAAAACCATAGCGCTCTACAGCATCAAGGGCGGAGTGGGAAAAACTGCGGCAGCAGTCAACCTCTCCTATCTTTCCTCCCTGCTCTCTCAGCCAACCCTGATCTGCGATCTCGATCCGCAGGGAGCCAGCTCCTACTATTTCAGGATTACCGCATCAAAAAAATTTAACAGCGACCAATTTCTGAAGGGTAACAAAAAGATCTACCGCAACATCAAGGCGACCGATTTTGAGAACCTTGACCTGCTCCCTTCAGACTTTTCCTACCGCAATCTTGATATCGAACTCTCTGAAGAGAAAAAGCCTCAAAAAAAGCTCAAAAAGAACCTTGAAGAGCTCAGCGAGGAGTACCGCTACCTCTTTTTTGACTGCCCGCCCAACCTCACACTCCTTTCAGAAAGCGTGTTTGCAGCCTCCGACCTGATTCTGGTGCCCTTGATTCCCACAACCCTCTCCATGCGCACCTATATCCAGTTAAAGGATTTTTTCAAGGCAAATAAACTCGACAGCTCAAAAATCCGCCCCTTTTTCAGTATGGTGGAAAAACAGAAAAAATTACATCGCGACATCATTCTTGAATTCGGCAATGGCCCGGAGTTTCTCACACAGACCATCCCCTATAATTCAGAGGTTGAAAAAATGGGTCTCTACCGTGCACCGCTCAATGCCGTTCTGCCCAACGCTCCAGCCGCAAAGGCCTATCGAAACCTCTGGCAGGAGCTTTGCTCGCAGCTTGAAAAAGGCGATTAATCCTCTCTTGCTTCAACCTCTTCAACATTCCCCGCCTGTTCAGAAATCATCTTCAGTGTTTACAGTAACGTAACATAGTGTATTTGAATTAAAATGCAGATATAGGGTATATAGAGCGTCAGGAATTCAAGCTTTCAACTACCCATCACCGGATAAACTCATGCTCATGAAGGAGTGCCGTCGAAAAGAGCCGTTGTTCAGAGCCCTGAAATTTGCTCTGCTGCTGATCATCATGATATCAGCTTCAGCATCTTGCCCCGCAAGCCATTCTCTGCAGGCCGCTGCAAAAAAGCGCATCTCTTTGCCTCGTTATATTTTTCTTTTTATAGGAGATGGCATGGGAGCTGCACAAGTGAAACTCTCCAGCACGCTGCTTGAGGGCGGCCACGCCCTCGCCATGACCTCATTTCCTGTGCTCGGTATGGCAACCACCCATGCATCAGATCGCCTTATAACCGACTCAGGAGCCGCTGGTACAGCACTCGCTACCGGCAAAAAAACTACCATTGGTACCATTTCGATGGCTGGGAACCACCTCGACACCCTGCAAACCATTGCTGAAATGGCAAAGGCAAAAGGGATGAGAATCGGAATTGTCTCAAGCGTTGGAATAGATGATGCGACCCCCGCCTGTTTCTATGCACACAATGCCTCACGCTCCAACCTGTACGATATTGCCCGACAAATGGCTTTGAGCGGTTTCGACTACTTCGGAGGAGGGTACAGCCTTGGAAACTTTCCTGAAAATCAGGCAAAATCAAAAGCCTTCAAAGGAGACATTACGGAGCTCATGCAATCGGCTCACTATGTTATAGCCCGAAACAAAACTGATCTCGCATCTGTAAAACCGGGAGGACGCTGTTGGGCATACAGCAATTATGACAGAAAAGGAGCGCTCAGCTTTGCCATGGATAGCCATGAGCGTGAAACATCGCTTGCAGAATTTACCCGTGAGGGGATCCGGTTGCTCGACAACCCAAAAGGCTTTTTCATGATGGTTGAAGGGGGAAAGATCGACTGGGCCTGCCACGCAAACGATGCTGCTGCTGTTGCTCACGATATAGAGGCATTCGACAAAGCCATAGCGACGGCCCTTGCCTTTTACCGCAGTCACCCCGGAGAGACTCTTCTTGTCGTTACCGCCGATCACGAATGCGGCGGGCTTTCACTTGGCAACACAGCAAACGGCTACGAAACCCGTTTTGACCTTCTCCGCTATCAAAAAATTTCGCTGCAACGGTTTGCAGAAAAAGTCTCAACCTGGAAACAACAAGGCACCGTCACTTTCGACATGGCGCTTGACAGTGTCAAGGTCTATTTCGGACCTGGAAATGTCGATGCCGCTTCACCACTCGCACTCTCCACCCATGATCGCAACGCACTGCAGGAAACCTACCTGACAACCATGAAAATTGAGGCTCCGGGAACAAAGGATAACGATACATTTAGCCCGACCGTGTGCGCCCTGTTGAATAACAGAGCCGCAATCGGCTGGAGCAGCAACGCCCATACGGCAGTGCCTGTTCAGGTTTTTGCCATAGGGCGTGGAGCTGAAGCACTCAATGGCTTTTACGACAATACCGATATCGCAAAAAAAATCATACAGATTGCCGGACTAAAACCCCGGTGAAAGAGTCTAACCCTCATCAAGTCTGCCCGGGTTTTCCAGACTGAGTATGCCTGATGCTTCCTCATAGGCAAAATGTTCCGCATATCGACCCCATTCAATGGCGACCTGCAAAACTCTTTCAGCCTCATCTTCGCTGAAAAAATCTTCGAGTTCACGCAAAAAACGATCTTCCTTTGCCCGATTGCCCGGCCGCTCATCAATAATGTGACGAATATGTGCCGCGAGAGAGACATGACGGATAAGATGTTCGGCAAAAATGACCTTGCGGTGCAGGATGTCAGAATCCACAAAGCTTTTTCCCGACGTGCTCAGCTCAACGTCGCCACCCTCGGTGCGGGCAAAAGCAAGAATTTCCAATGCTTCAAGCAGCGGAAAAAGCTCCTCAACTCCAAATCCCATCTGATCAGCCAATTCAGGAAGGTCAGCTCTTCCATTATAAGGCTCCCCTGCCAGGGCTTCCATGAAACCAGCCAATTTATTGATGGGAGCACTCGGCAAACGATAAGAGAGTGGTACTGCTTCGCTCTTGCCGGCAGCACTGCGTGGGCGCTTGGTCATGAGCTCATACACCTCATCAACAAGTTGGCGGAACGGCGGAGCCTCACGGTCGCGCGGGTGTTGCAAGGGAATTTGTATCTCAGCCAGAATTGTCCCCGGATTGGTTCCAAGAATAACAATCCTGTCTGCAAGAAGAACAGCTTCTTCGATATTATGCGATACCAGCAAAATCCCCTTGGTAGGGATACGCCGTTCCAGCCAGAGTTCGATCAAGTCGGTACGGAGAGTTTCGGCGGTCAATACATCAAGGGCTGAAAAAGCTTCGTCCATCAACAGCAATGTCGGTTCAACCACCAATGCACGGGCAAACCCGACCCGCTGCCGCATCCCGCCCGAAAGCTCCTTTGGATAGGCCGATTCGAAACCGTCCAACCCTATCAAGTCAATTGCGGCCAATGCCCGCTGACGGCGCTCTCCTTGAGGTACCCCCATAGCATCCAATCCCAGTTCAACATTTTCCAGAACCGTGAACCAGGGGAAAAGGGCAAAAGTCTGAAACACCATTGCCAATCCTTTTACAGGCCCGGTAACCGGTTTTCCACTATACAACACTTCGCCACTGCCCGGTCGGGCAAGGCCCGAAATAATTCGGAGCAGAGTAGATTTGCCTGAACCAGAACGCCCCAGAAGCGCAACGATCTCACCCTCCTTGATATTCAGGCTTACCCCATCAAGGACAAGATGTTCTTCACCTCCTGTTTTCTTGAAGGATTTGCAAATATTGCTGAGTGTCAGAAGGTCGTGTTCCGGCTGTAAGGTTTCCGTCATGTAGCTCATTTAATCCAGACGATAGCGGGTTTGGGAAAGAGTATAAAGCCGTCCCCAAAAGAAACGGTTGAAAAATACAACATAGAGACTCATAACGGCGATACCGAGAACAATATGCGGATAGTCCCCCTTTTCACTCCAGTGGGCGATATAGGAACCAAGACCGGTTGCCGTGAGTGTTGTGTTACCCCAACTCACAACTTCTGCAACGATACTGGCGTTCCATGTCCCCCCCGAAGCGGTGACCAGACCCGTCAACAGTGAAGGAATAATACCTGGAAGCAAAAGGCGCTTCCAGAGACGCCAACCCGAAAGACCAAGGTTTTGGGCTGCTTCACGAAGATCATTGGGAATGGCTGATGCTCCAGCGATGACATTGAAAAGGATATACCATTGCGTACCAAGGATCATCAGCGGGGCAGTCCAGATTTCCGGCGAAAGTCGATAGCGCACCATCAGAAAGACGGCAACAGGAAAGAGGAGGTTTGCCGGAAAAGCTGCAAGGAACTGTGCTATAGGCTGAACCTTTGTCGCCCAGCGGGGATTAAGCCCGATGATGACACCCAGCGGTACCCAAACAAGACAGGCAAGAAGCAGCAAGACCATCACACGAGAAAGTGTTATAAGTCCCAACATAAAGACCTTCCCTATCTCGGCATGATCAACACCGCTGCTGACAAAACTGATCAGCATCCATAAACCGATAGCCATTGCACCAATCAAGAGTCCATACCAGGTAACTCCCTTTACTATGATCAGAAGAGGTGACGGCTCCCTGAAATGCAGATTGCGCCGGGGCAATTTCGGAATTTTTTCAACAAAACCATTCCATTGCTCACCAGCAACTCTTGCAAAACGGCGAAGCACGTGTGCACGCTGAAAGAGTGTAAGCACCCATGATTCCGCGGGCTCCTGACTTTCAGTCAACTCAAATTTGAATTTTTCGGCCCATGCTACCAGTGGACGAAAGAGTAACTGGTCGTAAAGAAAAATGACAATCAGCATCGTGAGCAGTGCAAAGCCAATTGCAGAAAGATCTTTGCTCTTGATCGCCTGTGCCACATAGGAACCAATTCCGGGAAGAGTCACAGAAGTCTTGCCAACCGTAATGGCTTCAGAAGCAACAACAAAAAACCAGCCGCCTGAAACCGACATCATGGTATTCCATATCAGGTTTGGTGTTGCATAAGGGACCTCCAGTTTCCAGAACTTTTGCCAGGATGAGAGACCAAAAAGATCAGAAGCCTCCTTGAGCTCCCTGGGAGTGGTTTTTAGTGACTGATAAAAGCTGAAAGCCATGTTCCATGCCTGGGAGGTGAAAATGGCAAAAATAGCAGCCATTTCAACACCGAACAGGTTGCCGGGAAAGAGAGCGATAAATCCGGTAACCGTAACAGAGAGAAAGCCGAGAATCGGAACCGACTGAAGGATATCGAGCAGCGGAACCATAATTACTTCTGCCCGACGATTTTTAGCGGCCAAGGTTGCGTAGGTGAAGGTAAACAGAAATGAAAGAACGAGCGCAGCAACCATTCGAAGCACGGTACGCAGCGCATACAGGGGAAGGTGCATCGGATCGAGCGAAAAAGGGATCGCTTCACCCGGCACATAAGGTACTGCCATCTGCCTACTACCCCATGCCAACAGGGCAACCATTCCCATAACGAGAATAAAAGCAGCACCATCCCAAAAGTTTGGCAGTTTTTTTTTGATCTCCTCTACCATGAAACGTCGGTCAGCCACGACGTTAATTGTTCCCTCAATTCGTCACGAACCTCACGAAAGCCGGCCAACTGCTCCTCAGAGGTACCCGAGATTGCCGCCGGATCAGATATTGGCCAGTAATACCGCTTTTCATTTGGCAAGCCTGGCCAAATCCTTGGACATGTTGATTGTGCCTTGTTACACACCACAATCAGGTAATGAATCATTGTTTTTCCGAGATAAACAAAAACCGATTTCGGTTGCCGGGTGCTGATATCAATCCCGATTTCCGCCATAACCCTTATGGCAAAAGGATGAACTTCACTTCCCGGTTCAAGTCCGGCACTTAATGCTTCAAAACGCTCACCCGCCATATGAAAGAGTAATCCTTCGGCCATCTGGCTCCGGCATGAATTACCAGTGCAGAGAAAGAGAACATTTTGTTTTTTGTGTGCACTCATGGCGCTGATTTTTCAAGAATTGTAAAAGCTGCTCTCCCCCGTGACAAATACTGAAGGAAGAATATCATCGGGATTTCCGTTATCCAACATGCAATGAATTGTTCAAGGCGAGATCCATGTGATGCGTTCAG
>CAINOO010000108.1 GCA_903851535.1 uncultured Chlorobiaceae bacterium
CAAACAGTACCAGTTCATCACTCCCGACAGCACAATATATTGTGCCTGACTGCTTCCGCTCTTGCCGTGGGCTGATTGCCCTGCAAAGCACAAGAAACGGCGGAATAAGTGATGGAGCTTTTTCCTCGTTGAACCTCGGCAGGAATACCGGAGATCGTCCAGAACGAATAGAAAAAAACATCCAGCGTCTCTGTGCCTCCGCAGATATCAATCCCGAATGCCTGGTCACCTCACGGCAAGTACACGGCACGGCAATACTCTTTGCCGAAAAACCGGGGAATTATGACGGTTATGACGCATTCATTACGGACAGAAAAAATCTGTTCCTCTGCATCTTTACCGCAGACTGCTATCCTGTACTTCTTTACGATCCACGTCATCAGGCCTCCGGCGCAGTTCATGCTGGCTGGAAAGGGAGTGCCGGAGCCATTGTAATAAAAACCATTGAGGCCATGAAAAAACGCTTTAACACTCTTCCGGAAGAGTGCCTTGCCTATATCGGAACGGGAATTTCGCGTGAGGCCTATGAGGTCGGCCCGGAGGTCGCCCTGGAATTTCCGGCCGGAAGCTACCAGTGCGCCCCTGGCCGGAATAACGAAGAAAAATATTTGCTCGATCTTGCCCAGGTCAACTATCAGCAACTGCTTGCATCAGGAATTCCTCCGGCGAATATTGAGCGCTCACCCTTTTGCTCAGTTTGTGACAGCAATCTGTTTTTTTCCCACCGGCGTGATCACGGCAACACTGGACGTATGGTCAGCCTGATCGGCGTCACCCAAAATGAGCGCGCCTGACAGGTTCAGGAGCCCGAAATTTTTACATAAAGCTCCGTCCATAGCAGCCGTACAGTTCATGGGCTTGACGGCAGATATCCTCACTGAAATCGGGATGAGCAATGGTGGCAAGCGCCTCAGCTCTCTGGCGAAGATTTTTGCCATGCAGATTAACAATCCCGAACTCGGTAACGACGTACTGCACATGAGCCCTGGTCGTAACAACACCAGCCCCCGTTTTAAGCTGCGGCACAATGCGCGACAGACCGTTTTTGGTCGTTGAAGGCAAGGCAATAATCGGCTTGCCTCCTTCAGAGAGAGCAGCTCCCCTGATAAAATCCATCTGTCCGCCAACGCCGGAAAAATATTTCTGCCCGATCGAATCAGCACAGACCTGACCAGACATGTCAATTTCAAGAGCACTGTTAATTGCCGTCACCTTGGGATTTCTTCTGATTTCCCGGGTATCGTTAACATAATCAGAAGGGAGCATTTCGACCAGTGGATTATCATCAACGAAATCATACAGCCTTCGAGTGCCCACAAGAAAACTTGCGACCATGATCTCCTTATGACTGCGCTTTTTGGAACCGTTGATAACCCCCTTTTCGACAAGATCAATCACTCCGTCCGAAAACATCTCGGAGTGAATACCAAGATCGCGGTGGCCGGAAAGTGCAGCAAGAGTGGCATCAGGAATTGCACCTATTCCTAACTGCAACGTCGCTCCATCCTCGACAATGGAGGCAATATGGCGTCCGATACGAATCTCGATATCACTCAATGGGTGACGGGGAGTTTCGGGAAGGGGATCGTCTACATCAACCATCGCATGAATTTTGCTGATATGCAGCATCCCTTCGCCATGTGTACGGGGCATGTTCGAGTTCACCTGGGCAATAACCATCTTTGCTGCATGCACGGCTGAAAGAGTCGCGTCGACCGAAACCCCGAGGGAGCAGTAGCCATGCCGGTCTGGAGGCGAAACGTGCACAAGCGCCACATCAAGCGGCAGTATCTTGTTATGAAAAAGGGAAGGGACATCGCTCAAAAAAACCGGAATGGCATCGCCATCACCATTTTGAACCGACTTGCGGACATTTCTGCCCACAAACAAAGCATTTAATCTG
>CAINOO010000109.1 GCA_903851535.1 uncultured Chlorobiaceae bacterium
GTGAGTTTCTTGAGCGCTACAGCAACGCATGCCTGATTGTGGTCGCCAATAAAATTGATCTGACACTCGAAAGCGCTGAACGACTTGAGCAACTGCGTGCAGCGACCGGCTGCGATGTCTGTGCCATAGTCGCCAACGAGGGAGAAGGGCTTGATCGCCTCAGGCAGTTGATGAGCATTATGGCCGAAGGGTTGCATACACAACAGGAGGCAAGTGTGCTTGTCACCAGCCTGCGTCATTATGAAGCACTTCGCAATGCATCCTATGCCCTTGCAAATGCCAGTGAGCTGATCATTCGCCATGCCGAAACCGAACTCATCGCCTTTGAGCTTCGCTCAGCCCTCGACTATGTCGGAGAGATTACCGGAAAGGTGGTCAGCGAGGAGATCGTCAACCTCATTTTTGAGCGGTTCTGCATCGGAAAGTGACGTTGTCCTGCACGCCGACCGCTCCGGTGGACGTGCAGGGTGAGACGGTCAGCTCTGCGAGTAGGTGTGGACGCTGTTGGCCGCCGAGGGGAGGTAGTTGACCCCGAACCAGCAGACCAGAAGCACCACAAAGGAGAGGGCGAGGTACCATTGCAGTTTGGCGCGGTCAATCTTGTAGCGCCAGGCGTGCAGGTAGCCGAGGTAGGCGAGCCAGGAGAGAAAGGCCCAGGTCTCTTTGGGATCCCATGTCCAGTAGTGGCCCCACGCCTCTTTTGCCCAGAGTGCGCCGAAGATCAGGCCGAAGGAGAGCAGTACAAAGCCAAGCAGCGCCAGGTAGTGTGAGACCGATTCGCCGGCACTGTTGTTTTTGTGCCTCATCTGGAGCGAGACGTTGTGCAATGCAGTCACCGATGATGCGGCAAGCAGTACATAGCCCACCAGATAGACGATCACATGTGGTATAAACCAGGGACTCTGCAGGGCAGGCATCAGCGTTTTGTCGAACACTTCGGGATGGAGCATGTTAATGCCGAGAAAAAAAGCGGCCAGAGCCATGCAGTAGTATTTCAGCCAGCCGATCTTCCAGCGATACTCAACCAGTAAGCCCACAAGCGGAATCAGCGCGGCATACCAGAGCCGTGTTTCGCCAAGTGTTCTGAGCGGCGGACGGTCGAGCAGTACCCAGTAAAAAGCGATAAAAGCGCCCATGACCAGCGACCCGCCCAGCGACAAAACAAAAGCTGGAGCTTTCAGTGCTGGAGTTTTTCTGCCGAAAATGCTCAGCAGGGAGCCAATCGCCCAGCAGAGCATGGCCACAATGGCGGCGGAAGTAAAGTTAACGGTCATGCTGACTCCTCTGTTCGTTTAATGCCATTCCAGAAAAAGAGAATGTTCCCTGCCATAATCATAAAAAAGCCAAGATAGACTGCTGGCAGCCAGGGGTCATGGATAACTTCGATCAAGCTGAGCTTTGACCACCGGCCGGATTTTTGATCGTAACCCATCTGGTAGAGTTTCCACCCCATAAAGTTTATCGGATGGTTGACTTCAAGGGTCGCCTTTGATTGATTACCCGTTTCGTCCTGTACCGTTACCTCCGAGCGGAATGCTTTGGGTGAGCCAGGCCTTATGCCAAGCAAAAGTGAGCCAACTTGAGCGTCTTTTGTATCAACAAAGGGACTGCCGGTTGTTATCCACTCTTCGCGCGTTGTTGCGTTTTTGCTGGTAATCCTGATTTTTGCGAAAGGAATTCCTGCTGTGCGGTCTGCCGGTTCGGGAACACCACTTTTTCCGGGAAGCGCAAAGGGTATAAAATCGAGCACGTCAATGTCCAGTCCTTTCCATGAGGCCTTGAGGCCCTTGTGAACAAGGATGTTTGTTTTCGAGCGCTCTTCAAAAATCTTTCCGGTATTCGGATCAAAGAGCAGCAATTGCGGCGGGTACTCCTCAAGTGAAAAATCCTGGAGAAAAACAGAAAAAGGGAGGCTTTGCGGAGTCTCGCTTTCCATTGTGTAACCAAGATTGGTCGTTTTTCCCTCTTCGACCGGCACCACAAGCCGCTGCAGGTCGGGAGCACCAAAAATTCCGCAGGAAAGCGCGATCCAGAAACCCGCATGAAAAAGGATGAACTGAATATTTTTAACTTTGAGGGGTACCAGTTTCCACGAAAGTGAAAGGCCAAGGTTTCCCAGAAAGAGCAGGATGGTGAGTGCAAAAGGCCAGCTTGAAAAAATCTGGTTCAAGCCAAACAGGGCCTGCATTGAGCCTGGTTTAACCGCAGTTTGTGGTACAACGCCTCCAATCAGGGAGAGAAGAGCGATGGCAAAAATAAGGCAGAGCCCAAGCGGAATTCCTCCAAGCCAGTTGACAAATGCGTTGTTCCGGAAAGCAACTCCTGCGCTTAGGGACGCAACAGCGAAAGTGCCAAGAAAGAGTGCGTTGTAGGGCAAATGGGTTTGGGGAACACCGACACCCAAACCGGCATATTGCACAGCAAAACCGGCAATAACGGCGAATGCCGTGAAAAAGGCAGCCTCCCTGAACTCCCAGGGAGACTGAAACAATCGACGAGGGAGATCCACCATAATAGGCTACCTGTAGGAAAAAACTTGTTATGAAAGAGGATGCGAAGAGCAACCGAACCGTGAGACCATTTTGTTCAGAGAACCCGTCACTGCGTGATGGTTATCGTCGTCATTATACCAGAAGCGACCTCTATTCGTTCATCGGCCTGAAAATTGGAGGAGTGAGAAACTTGACTTGACATTCTTCAGGTTCGTTGGAAAAATGAGAAAGCCTCAATTCTGGTGGATAAAATATAAGAGAGCAGAGAGAGTTTCACAAATTACAATCGTGACCATTTTTTTTATGGATGCATCAAAACCTCTTATGCGTAACGGGCGACGGTTTGGGGATTACATTTTTTTCCACTATCTTTCTTTGGTTTGAGCTTAATGAAAAAAAAACATCGAACCGGGGTTGGGGTGGTAAATTGAGTCTTTTTCCCCTGTTTTTGCAGTTATTCGTTTGTGCTGTGGTTCACAATTGTTGGTACACTTATTGTTGCCGCAAATTGTCGTTTTTCGTTCGGCAAGCTTTTTTGTTTTTGGGATGGGGCCGTTTTCCCTCACATTGTGCCGTTTTTGAAAAAAAGTTTGAAAATTCAATAAAAATTCAATAAAATCAGGTAGACTGCGTTTTTCGCCCTGTTAATCAATAATGTTTTTTTGTTGGCTAACAACGAAGGGCAGTGTCACCCGGGGATTTGCTTTATGATGCACTTCCTTGTTTTTTTATACCGTTGTTGGCAAAAAAGACAATCAAGACAATCAATCAAACAAAAAACATGGAGTAGTCGGCTTATGAAAAAAACAACATTTGCAAGTATTGTCTCTGCCTGTATGGTTCCGGCACTGTTCTGGAGCACAGAGGGATCTGCAATACCATCCTGGGCAAGAAAGTATCAGGTATCATGCTACATGTGTCACTCCGGCATGCCGCAGAGAAACGCAGTTGGTGAAGCCTTCAAAAATAATGGCTACCGCCTGCCAGGTGGAAACGATGAAGCGTTCACCCGTCAGAAAAACATCAAGATCGGAACGGCCGACTGGGACAGCAAATTCCCGAATGCTCCCATTTCGGCATCTTATCCCCAGTTTGATCCCTTAAGCGTTGTGCTCACGGGCAACCTGATCAACTACAAGGAGGCGACCCACTACGTCTCTACAGGTGCCCCAAAGGCAGCCAAAGAGTTTACCATTAACGCCGCTAATACCGCATCGCTTTTCATTGGCGCTACCGTCGGTGATAACCTGACGATTTTTGGTGAGTTGGCTGGATTTGGCGGTGCAGCATTGGAAGAAGATACCGATAACGGTGCTATTTCCTCTTCTAATGTTGACAGCCCTGTTACAGCCAATGTTCGTGCTGTATGGCAGTTCTCTCCCGGCTTTAACTTTGCCATTGGTAACAGTTTCAGCGCAGTTGGCTGGAATGGCACCGGTGCTGGCGGCGTAGCAAACATTGGCAGTGTGCTTCCTGGTCCGGCAACCTATGCTGAGTTGAATTTCACCAGAGGCGAGACGGGTGGCTACTCCATCGTTGCTGGTACCAGCATGGCTGCAAATTACAGAACACCGATCGTAGCTACCGAAAATCACATTGATGATATTCTCTATCTTCGTGGAAAGTTGAAGCTGTTCGGTGCAGGTCTGCTCAGTGGTGCCAATGGTGAGCTTGGCAATGCCTATAACGGCCTCGATAACCAGTTGTCGATTGGTGCAGGTCTCTCTTATGCCAACAAAAAAAATAGTTATACAACCAGCGGCTCTCTTGTAGCTGGTGCCCCAACTGTTGGTTTTACAGGCAACTATGCCGGTGAGACCCTTGTTTATGGTGGCGATGTACAGGGTGCCTATCATGACCTCCTCGTTGGTGGGGCATACAGTCGTGACAGAGATCTGAAGCTCGACAACATCAGGGTTGAGGCAGGTTACTTTGTCTATCCATGGCTTTTTGCAAAGGTCGGTTACGTGGATATCGCGAAGGGAAACAATGAGATTGCGACGAAGAAAGGAAAAGCAGATGTTCACCAGCCTCAGATTATTCCATCAATATCCGCATGGATTACGCCGAGTGTCTCTCTGACTGGTACCTACACTATTTTCACGAAATCGAGCGACGTCAGCAGCACTGGTAATTTTACCAATCAGAACACCTTTGCTCTGGCTGTCAGGGCTGGCTTCTGATCACTTGTTGATTCAGCTTTCCTGA
>CAINOO010000110.1 GCA_903851535.1 uncultured Chlorobiaceae bacterium
CATGAAGCACCGCCCCTCAGGATTACAATTTTAATTTCTTAGTAAATACCAAAAAGGTTTTATGGCTCTAAAAAAATCTGATCTCTACTCTTCTCTCTGGGCCTCCTGCGATGAATTGCGCGGAGGCATGGATGCCAGCCAGTACAAGGACTATGTCCTGTTTATGCTGTTCATCAAATACATCACCGACAAATACGGCGACAGCGACCACTTTGCTCCACCAGTTATCATCCCGAAAGGGTCGAGCTTCAAGGACATGATCACTCTCAAGGGCAAGAGCGACATCGGCGACAAGATCAACACGCAGATCATCGCTCCGCTGGTTGATGCCAATGCACGATTGTCGAAAAGCGATTTCCCTGATTTCAACGACCCCAACAAGCTCGGCGAAGGGAAGGACATGGTGGAGAAGCTCTCCAACCTGGTGAGCATCTTTCAAAAGCCGGAACTCGACTTCTCGCAAAACCGCGCGGAGCACGACGATATTCTCGGAGACGCCTACGAGTATCTGATGCGTCACTTCGCCACAGAATCGGGTAAATCCAAAGGGCAGTTCTACACCCCGTCCGAGGTGAGCCGCATTATCGCTAAAGTAGTCGGCATTTCGCCCGATAATACCAGAGCATCAACCACAGCGCATGATCCCACTTCCGGTTCCGGATCGCTTTTGCTGAAGGTAGCCGCAGAGGCTGGCAAGCACATCACCCTCGAAGGTCAGGAGAAGGACGTGACCACCGCCGGTCTTGCCCGCATGAACATGATTCTGCACGACTTTCCGACGGCAAACATTCTCTCGGGCAACACGCTGGCCTCGCCCAAATTCAAGGATGGCGAGAGCTTGCGCACCTACGACTACGTTGTCGCCAATCCACCCTTTTCCGACAAGTCATGGAGCACCGGCCTTACCCCCTCAAACGATCCATACCAACGCTTTTCCTGGGGTGAGCCGCCCGCCAAACAGGGCGACTATGCCTACCTGCTGCACATTATCCGTAGCATGAAGAGTACCGGTAAAGGTGCCTGTATCCTGCCGCATGGTGTGCTCTTCCGGGGCAATGCCGAGGCTGTCATTCGTGAGCAGCTTGTCCGTTCCGGTATTCTCAAGGGGATCATCGGCCTGCCAGCCAACCTCTTCTATGGCACCGGCATCCCTGCCTGTATTCTGGTGCTCGACAAGGAGAATGCCGCTGCTCGCAGGGGTATTTTCATGATTGATGCCAGCAAGGGATTTATCAAGGATGGCAACAAGAACCGCCTGCGCGAGCAGGACATCCACCGCATCGTCGATACCTTTGCCCGGCAGACTGACACTCCGCACTATGCCCGCATGGTCCCCTTTGCAGAGATTGCCGACCCGAAAAACGACTTCAACCTCAACCTTCCACGCTACATCGACAGCGCCGAACCGGAGGACCTGCAGGATATCAATGGCCATCTGAACGGCGGCATCCCCGAGCGTGACATCGACGCTTTTGCCGACTACTGGCAGCTTCTCCCCGGAGTGCGCGCCACACTTTTTGAACCGTTGCGCCCCGGCTACGCCCGCATCAGATTACTACTCCCGGAGGTCAAACCTGCCATCTTCAGCCACCCGGAGTTTACCGCCTTCAACGAGACTGCAACTGAACGCTTCAACCAGTGGCGCCAGATCACTGTGCCACAACTCACCAGCTTCTCACGAGGGGGCCACCCCAAGGCACTGATCGAGAACATTTCCGAAGCACTGCTAAACACCTTCAAGCCTGCACCGTTGATCGATGCCTATGATATTTACCAGCACCTGATGGACTACTGGGCCGAAACCATGCAGGACGACTGCTATCTGATTGCTCTCGATGGGTGGGTCGCAAAACCGGTACGCATCATCGAAACCGACAAAAAAGGCAGGAGCAAAGACAAGGGGTGGGTCTGTGATTTGCTACCAAAATCGCTTATTGTTGCCCGCTACTTCGCCACAGAGCAGGCGGCCATTGAAGCAAAAGAGGCTCAACTGGAATCCGCCACCGCCAGCCTCACCGAACTGGAAGAGGAACACGGCGGAGAAGAGGGTTATCTCGGTGCCCTCGATAAAATTGCAAAGGCCGAAGTCAATGCACGTATCAAGGAGCTCAAGGCTGACAGGGAGGGCAGAGAGGAATTCGCCGTACTCAAAAGCTGGCTCGTACTGTCCGAGAGCGAAACCATCCTCAAACGCACCGTGAAGGAGCTTGAGGCTTCGCTCGACAGGGTGGCCTACCAGCACTACCCCAAACTCACCGAGACCGAAATCAAGAGGCTGGTGGTAGATGACAAATGGATGGCAAGCCTCTCAACCGTTGTGCAGGGCGAACTCGACCGCGTCTCCCAAACCCTCACCGGTCGCATCCGCCAACTGGCCGAACGCTATGACACTCCACTGCCACAGCTTGTCGAAGAGGTGGATGCACTTGCAGCAAAAGTGGATGGGCATTTAAAAATGATGGGAGCTAACCTGTGAGCAAATCAAGGAAATCCATCGTCGATGTTCAGGGAATAACTCTCAGCATTTTCAGCAACGGAAACGATGCTTTTAATTATGGCGAATATGCCATAATTAAAAGCAAGGCTGGGCTCAACAGCGACACAATCAGCGTCATCTTTTTCTATCCTTACACTGGCCTTGAGATTGGTATATGGATTTGCCAGGATTCTAAACCCGTCGAATTCGAGAGGTTTAGAACTGAAGCAGGCGGACTCCGCCTGAAACGGCTCAACCAGATCGTTATCCGTCAGATGCCAACCCTCACCTCAACAACACTCCGTTTTTTTCCGGATAGAACAGGAAAGGAGGGGAAGGCATGAGTGCAGAGGTGAAGCCCGGTTACAAGCTGACCGAGGTTGGGTTGATCCCCGAGGATTGGGATGTAAAATCTTTTGATGAACTTTTTGCGTTCCGTAACGGAGTTAACGCAGATAAATCCTCTTATGGCCAAGGCATTCGCTTTATCAATGTTTTAGAGCCTATAACCTATTCACATATCTATGGCCCGGAAATTACGGGTCGGGTTACGTTGATTCAACCTGTAGCTAACTCTTACGCAGTTCAAAGAGGGGATGTACTCTTCAATCGTACTTCTGAGACGCAAGAAGAGGTCGGTTTAGCGGCAGCTTACCTCGGAACAGAACGAGTTGTGTTTGGTGGATTCGTAATTCGTGGGCGACCAACTGACCAAAGTCTTGATCCTATATACTCGGGCTACGCACTCCGTTCACCAATTATACGTTTACAGATCATTCCGATGGGGCAAGGGGCGATTCGTGCAAACATTGGTCAACACAATTTGAAACTTGTTATTGTCCCTATTCCCCCTCTCATTGAACAACTCGCCATTGCTGAGGCGTTGAGCGATGTGGATGCGCTGCTGAACGGTCTGGAACGGCTCATTACCAAAAAGCGCAACATCAAGCAGGCTGCCATGCAGCAGCTCCTCACCGGCAAAACCCGCCTCCCCGGTTTCAGCGGCGAATGGGAGATGAAACGATTGGGGGAAATTGCGGAAATCGTTATGGGACAATCACCTAGTTCTACGAACTATAACACGAAAGGCGATGGTCTTCCCCTCATTCAAGGTAATGCGGATATTGTTAATCGGCGAACGATAAAACGAATATTCACAAGCCAAGTCACAAAGAGAGGTCAAGCGGGAGACGTTCTCATGTCAGTTCGTGCTCCGGTTGGCGAAGTCTCGCGAGCAACCTTTGAAATTTGTCTCGGACGAGGAGTATGCGCCATAAGATTTCCCAACGATTTTCTCTATCATTACCTCATCTATCTTGAAGCAAACTGGGCCAAACATTCAAAGGGTTCAACGTTTGATTCAGTTAATTCGGCAGACGTGAATGCCGCAGTGGTTAGCTTGCCTCCTATTGCCGAGCAAACTGCTATCGCCGCAGTCCTCAACGATATGGACGCCGAGCTGGAAGCCCTCGAAAAGCGCCGAGACAAAACCAGCAACCTCAAGCAGGCCATGATGCAGGAGCTCTTAACCGGAAAAACTCGACTGTTATGATGATTCGCAAATTGAAGATTCAGGGCTTTAAGTCTATCTACTCAGAGAGCATTTTACTGGGCAGGATTAACTGTTTCATTGGTGCAAACGGGGCAGGCAAGAGCAATATACTCGAAGCTCTTGGCGTGCTTGGTGCAGCAGCCAACGGAGTGGTTGATGATGAAAGCCTGTTGCGCCGTGGAGTCAGGGCTGGTTTGCCTCGCCTCTACAAGAGTTCGTTTGCTTCCAAATCCAAATCTATGCCCCCTCAGATTTTCATTTCAGTGGAGGGAGAAGCGGGGGAAAACTACCGGGTCTCCCTGCTGAACCCGCTTTATGCACCTGAGCCGGCCTGGTCGTACAAGACTGAGGGGTTAAGTGATGGTACACAGGAGCTTGTTTCCAGAGGTGTGCGCAACATGAGGATAAACCTTAACAAGCAAGCCGGATTGGCTGCCTTGAAGCTTGTTGATCTTGAACCTGGCAATACTGCGGCTCAGTTGTTGCAGCGTTTACAGGAGTTTGCCATCTACTGCCCCAACACTCCGACCTTGCGCGGCATTGTGCCGGACGTGCAGTCGCGTGCCCCCGTTGGTCTTAACGGCGGGCAACTGGCCGAAGGATTTGCTGCCTTGCGCAAACTATTGAGCGATAAAGAGGGCGATGCAACGGATGTGCTTGATCAGGTACTGGAGCTGATCGACTGGGTCTCCGACATCCAAGTCACCAGCCACGGTGCAGCCTTGCTTTCGCCTAATGTACCGCGCACAAAGTTGATGCTGAAATTCACAGACCGCTTTATGAACAGAAGCCGCAACGAGCTGACGGCTTACGATGCCAGTGAAGGAGCGCTTTACGTGATCTTCTGCGCCTTGCTCTGCCTTCTGCCACAAGTGCCTCGATTGTTGGCTATTGACAATCTGGATCAAGCACTCAATCCCCGATTGTTGACCCGGCTTACGTCTCGCTTGTCGAGCTGGCTGCGCCATAATGATCCCCAACGTCAATTATTGTTCACGGCTCACAATCCAGCAGTGCTTGATGGACTAGACTTGGCCGATCCCGAGGTGCGATTGTTTGCCGTGGAGCGTAACAGCGATGGTTTGACTTGTGTCCAGCGTATTGAGTTGACCCCGGAACAGAAATTACTGAATCAACAATTTCCCTTGTCGCGTCTGTGGGTGATGGGGCATTTAGGGGCGGTGCCGAATGTCTGATCTGCGCATTGCCTTGGTGGCCGAAGGACCGACCGACTACGAAATCATTAAGGCCGCTCTGCGAGTGATCCTCAAGCCTCGTACCTTTATCATGACGCAGTTACAACCTGAAGCAACACGCCCCACAATGGGCACGGGTTGGTGCGGTGTACGAAAATGGTGCCATGATACCCGTCTGCGCTGTACCGAAATGGACGGTACCGATTATACCCTTGCCGGTTTTGACTTGCTCATCATTCATCTTGATCTTGATGTGGCAGGCATGTCCTACGCCGACTGTAGCCCGGAGGTTGAATTGATGGCACGAGATTGGCAGTGGGAAGGTTTGCCTTGTCCTGAACAACCCTGCCCGCCGATCAGCGCAACCAGTGACCAGATTGATGCGGTACTGAGGAGTTGGCTTGGGGGGCATCTACCGATGCATAAAACCCTCTATTGCCTGCCCGCCCAATCTTCGGGCACTTGGCTTGCCGCCGCTATTTTACCCTCTGCACATGCGCTTCTGGTAAGAGTTGAGTGTGATACCAGCGTGGAAAAGGGACTAGAGATACTTCCCAAAAAAGAGCGTATCAAAAAAAAAGTCAAGGAATATCAAAAACATTCCCCAAGAATTACCGCTCAATGGGAGCAGGTCAAGCAGGTGTGCACTCAGGCAGAGAGATTTGAGCAAATCGTACTGGCTACAGTTGAATTGGGAGAATCAACGTGACTGTTTTGCTAACCAACCTTGACAACAATAACTTCTGTCACGAAAAAGGAGTTTATGTCTGAACAACCCCGTTCCGAACGCAGGACGCAAAATCGCGTCATCTCCATGTTCCAGAACGAGCTCGGCTACCGCTACCTTGGTGAGTGGAGCAAACGCGAGAACAATCGCTCTATCGAGATGGCGCTGCTCCGCGACAACCTTGTGGCCCGGGGTTACTCCGCTGCCCATATCTCTGCTGCTTTGCAAAAGCTCGAAACGGCGGCTGACACGACAGGAGTAACGCTATACCAGGCCAATTTGAGCACTTACCAGTTACTGCGTTATGGAGTGCCGGTGCAGGTTGCGGCCGGGCAGGCGCACGAGACGGTTCACCTGATCGACTGGCATAACCCTGATAAGAACGATTTTGCCTTTGCTGAAGAGGTGACACTCAAAGGCGGCTATGGACGACGGCCAGATATTGTGCTCTACCTTAACGGCATCGCTATTGTCGTGCTTGAACTCAAGCGCAGCTCAGTGGAGATAGCCGACGGTGTGCGGCAGATTATCACTAACCAGGAGGAGATTTTCAACAAGAGTTTCTTCAGTACCGTGCAACTGGTAATGGCTGGCAGCGATTCGCAAGGGCTTCGTTACGGTACTACCGGCACACCTGAACAGTTCTTTGTTGCGTGGAAAGAACGGGTCACAGGCGCGGCTGATCAGGCGCCTGCAGCTGGTGCGCTGCTCGACAGTCCTTTAGCGCAGTTGTGCAACAAGGAGCGGCTGCTCGATCTGATCCGCAACTTTATCATTTTTGACGGTGGGCAAAAAAAGGTGCCTCGCCCGCACCAGTTTCAGGGCGTGAAGGCGGCTCAGGAGCGCATAGCTAAAAGAGAGGGCGGCGTTATCTGGCACACCCAGGGAAGCGGTAAAAGTATCCTGATGGTGCTGATTGCCAAGTGGCTGTTGGAACACGACCCGGAGGCGCGCATCCTCGTCATTACCGACCGAGATGAACTCGACAAACAAATTTCCGGAGTGATGCGTAATGCAGGGGTAATTGGTGAAAATTCACCCTCACCGCGGATCACCTCTCGGGCAGATTTTGTAACCAAGCTGGGCGCAACCACTCCGCGTTTGCTCTGTGCGCTGATTCACAAGTTTGATATTGCTGACCTGCAAGGCCCTGCACCGGCAGTACATGGCAAATTCTATGTGTTTGTCGATGAATGCCACCGCACCCAGGGCGGCGAGATGAACAAACAGATGAAACGCTGGCTGGAGGGGGCAATTTTCATCGGCTTTACCGGCACTCCGCTCTTGCGCAAAGACAAGTTGAAGCTGATGACGCGTGATATCTTCGGTACCTACATCCATACCTACAAATTTCATGAAGGCGTTGCGGATGGTGTTATTCTTGACTTGAAGTATGAGGCCCGTGATGTACCGCAGCGTCTCACCTCCCAGACGGCCATCGACCAGTGGTTCGAGAGGGCGACGAAAAACCTCAACAATTTCCAGAAGGCGATCTTGCGCAAACGATGGGCAACGATGGAGGAGTTGATGAGTGCCGGGGAGCGCAAGCAGCGCATCATCGCCAGCATCATTGAGGACTTCAGCCTCAAGCCTCGCCTGAACAATAACCGTGGCACGGCAATTCTGGTAGCCGCCTCGATTTACGATGCCTGTCACTACTACCGGCTCTTTCAGAATACCTATTTTGGCATCTACTGCGGAATCATCACCTCCTTTGAGCCGAACGCCAATGCGATTTCCAGGGAACCCCGGCAGAGCGACGAACGGTACAAGTTCGATACCTATACGAAGCATCTTCTCAAGAAGGGCCAGACAACCAGTCAGTATGAAGAGGAGGCCAAGCGACGGTTCATTGATGAACCGGCGAACTTGAAGCTCCTGATTGTGGTGAGCAAGCTGCTGACCGGTTTCGATGCGCCGAGCTGCACCTACATCTATCTCGACAACGAACTGTATGACCATAACCTATTCCAGGCGATTTGCCGTACCAACCGCCTCGATGGTGACGACAAGGAGTACGGCTATATCGTGGACTTCAAGGAGCTTTTTGGTGATGTGCAACAAGCCTTAGCAATCTACAGTTCTGATGATCTTGACATTGATGAAGGTAACGGAGGCGACAACAATGTTCGCATCAAGAACTGGCTGCAAGAGGGTAAAAAGCAGCTCGATGCCGCACGTGAAGCATTGCGTTACCTCTGCGAACCCGTGCCGCTGCCGCGAGAGGTCGAGCACTATCTGCACTATTTCTGCGGCAATGCGGACAATCCCTATGCGCTGAATGAAACCGAACCGCTGCGTGTTTCATTCTACAAAATGGTGGCGATCTTTGCACACGCTTACGCAGAGATTGCTCAGGAGCTGACAGAGGCGGGTTACAATGCTCTTGAGGCTGCTTCATTGCCGAAGGAGGTCGAATTCTATGTTGAGATACGGGCGGCCATCAAAAAGCACTCCGGCGAGGAGCTTGATATCAAGCCTTACGAGTCGGACATGCGCCATCTTATCAATACCTACATTCAGGCCGATGCAGCAGCGGAGTTGGGTGAACTGGGCGAAATGTCGCTTACCGAACTGATTATCAAGAGTGGTATCCACGATGCCATTGCCAAAAAGCTTAACGAGAAGGGCAAGCTGTCTAAGAACGCCATCTCCGAGGGAATCATCAACAACATCCGCAAAACGATCATTCGTGACCAGCTTACCGACCCGAGGTTTTATGTGGAGATGTCGAAGTTGCTTGATGACCTGATTAAGCAAAGCAGGGTGGACACGGCAGCCTATGAGGGATTCCTGCGCAATGCGGAGGCACTGGTAAAGAGGCTTGCCGAAAAGCATTCTGATGAAGGTGTGCCAGCCATGCTTCATGGCAAGCCAGAGGCGGTTGTGCTCTTCAATAATCTCAGCACCCTTGATGCGACAAGATTTCGATATCCGACCGATGACGATGACAAGGCTGCACTTGCCCTGAAAATAGACTTGGCAGTGCGCGAGAGTGCTCCTGCTGGATGGAAAGGGGATCAGCCTCGCGAGACTCAGGTACTCAAAGCACTCTACCCGCTTCTCGACAAGGATCCGGAAGCCACCAAAGCCCTCTTCGAAATCATCAAGAACCAGCCGGGGTATCTGTGACAGAAAACATCAAGCTTGGTGACGTCGTCATCGCTTTTTCGTGCAAGGCGGTCAAGAATGTGCATCTTTCGGTGCATCCCCCGGCAGGTCATGTCACACTGGTTGCGCCGAACGGAACACGCTTGGAGGTGGCTCGTGCCTATGCCATTTCAAAGCTTGGCTGGGTGCGCCAGCAGCAGCTCAAACTGAATAATCAGGCAAGAGAAACTCCGCGTCAGTTCATTGAACGTGAAAGCCATTACCTTTGGGGTCGGCGCTATCTTATGACGGTAGGGTATCATGATGCCAAACCATGCATAGTACTCGACCACAAAAAAATAACCCTGCATGTTCGATCTGGCAGCGATGCC
>CAINOO010000111.1 GCA_903851535.1 uncultured Chlorobiaceae bacterium
AATCTGCGAACCGGGAAGGAAGGCTTCGACACCGGAAAGGGAGACCGTCATACCACCCTTGACACGATTGATAATCTTGCCATTGATGATGGTATCGTTTTCGATTGAATCATAGATCCGATCCCAGATTCTCAGAACGTCCGCTTTCTTCTTTGAAAGAATAAGCTGTCCCATCTTGTCTTCGATGTTCTCAAGGTAGACCTCTACATCATCACCGACCTTGACCTCATCTTCAGCCCTGAATTCAAGCAGCGAAACAATACCTTCCGACTTGAAGCCGACATCGATCGTGACATCCTTGTTGGATATCGAGACGATCCGGCCCTTGATAATTTCATCTTCGGTGATTTCATTGAGCGTGCTTGAATAAAGCTGCTCCATCAACGAAAGTTCGGCTGGCTCGTAGTGCGCAAAAAATTTGAGTTTTTTTCTTGCTGGTCTTTCCTTGACCTTTTTTTCCTGTGAGAATGCTTCTGCCATTAATTTTTTCCTTCCTCTCGTGTAAGTTAGCCTGCCGGCCGCGAGAGATATCGGCCTGGCGGTTTTAGGGTTAATGAAACAATTGTCCTGCAAATAAATTCAAGGGTCAATCAGCCGTCCACTTGCTCTCTTTCGAGCGCAAGGTTACAGACCATATCGACCTGACGATCTATCGTCAAATTTGTCGTATCAATTTCGTGTGCATCGGCATGTTTTTTCAACGGAGCATGTTCACGCTCGGCATCATCGCGATCCCGACTCCTTATCTCCTCTTCAAGGGCATCAAGGCTCGGTAACCCAATGCCGTCACGAGACGTTGCCAGCAGTTCCGCATGTCGCCGCTTTGCCCGTTCGCGGGCATCGGCAACAAGAAAAATTTTGAGTTCAGCATCAGGAAAAACAACGGTACCGATATCCCGTCCATCCATCACAACACCGTGCTGCCGCCCAAGCTCCTGCTGCATCTGACGAAGCCTGTCACGCACCGGCTTGAGTGAACTGATAAAACTGACCTCACGGCTTACCCGATTCTCCCTGATTTCGGCAGTAACATCACGGCCATCAAGAAAAACGTGGTCTCCTTCAAAATGGATTGCAAGAGGATGGAGTAAACCGGAAACATTTTCGGGGGAATGGCGCAAAAGATCCAAAACGCCTTGTTGAAGGGCCTTGAGAGTCACGCTCCGGTACATGGCACCGGTATCAATATAGGTATACCCGAGCCGTTCGGCTACTCTCCGCGCTGTGGTACTTTTTCCGGATGCGGCCGGGCCGTCAAGAGCAATAATGATACGTTTTTTTCCGATTTCCTGTTTCACTTGGGCATTTTGATTAAGCCTGCTATTTTATAAAAAATATTTGCTTTTTCCAAACATATTGGTTACATGTTAAAACCATTGTTTTGGTGGCAACTCATTCAACAAACATTTTTTTTATGTCACTTCGCTGCGGCATTGTCGGATTGCCAAATGTCGGCAAATCAACGCTTTTCAATGCCATCACGGCAAAACAGGCTGAAGCTGCCAATTATCCATTCTGTACCATAGAACCAAACGTCGGAACTGTCCTTGTTCCAGATGAGCGGATGCAGCAGATTGCCGATGTAGTAAAAACCCCGACACTTGTACCGGCAACCCTTGAAATTGTCGATATCGCCGGACTGGTAAAAGGGGCAAGCAAGGGTGAAGGACTCGGAAACCAGTTCCTCTCACATATCAGGGAGGTTGATGCCATTGTTCATGTTGTGCGCTGTTTTGATGACGATAATATCATTCATGTCGAAGGACGAATAGACCCTGCTGACGACATCATCACCATTGAAACCGAGCTGATGCTCGCTGATCTCGACAGCATGGAACGCCGGATTGAACGGCTGAGAAAAAACGCAAAAAAAGATAAGGATCTGCTGCTGCAACTTGACGTGGCCGAAAAGATTATCAGCGGCCTCAGCGAAGGTATTCCCGTCCGCAAAATAATTGAGAGTCCGGAAGAGCGGGCAATTGCCAGGCAATTCTTCCTCCTTACCTCAAAGCCAATCCTCTTTGCGGCCAATGTTGCCGAAACCGACCTCCCTGACGGAAACAGCTATACCGAAAAGGTTGCGCAAATCGCTGCGGCATCCGGCTCAAAAATGCTGATCATCAGCGCCAAAACAGAGGCTGAGATTGCTGAACTGCCTGAAGAGGAGCGACCGGAATTTCTTGAAAGCCTCGGCCTTCACCTTTCCGGCCTCGACCGGATGATCAAGAGTGCTTACGACCTGCTCGGTCTGCAAACGTACTTTACCGCAGGAGAAAAGGAGGTTCACGCCTGGACCATCCGCAAGGGAGCCGCTGCTCCGGAAGCGGCAGGGGCAATACATTCTGATTTTGAAAAGGGGTTTATCCGGGCTGAGGTGATGTTCTACCGCGACCTTATTGAACTCGGTTCCGAACAGAAGGTCAAAGTTGCGGGCAAGCTCCGCTCGGAGGGCAAAGAGTATATTGTCAAGGATGGTGATGTGATTGTTTTTCGTTTTAATGTATAGTTTCAACAGTGGACAGTGGATAATGGAGAGCGAATGCTTGCCCGCTGTCACGTGTCAACTCTCAATGGTCACTTAACAATTGTCATGTGAACAAGAGCCCTATTGGCATTTTTGACTCCGGTATTGGAGGACTGACTGTTGTCAAGGCGATACAGGCGGCACTTCCTTTTGAGCGGATTCTCTACTTCGGTGATACCGCACGGGTACCCTACGGCACAAAGTCGCAGGTGACCGTCAGAAAGTATGCCGCCGATGATACGGCCATGCTCATGCGCTATCAACCGAAAATAATCATTGTCGCCTGCAATACCGTCTCTGCACTGGCTCTTGATGTTGTTGAAAAATCATGCGGTCACCTTCCTGTCACGGGAGTTCTGAAGGCTGGTGCGAGGCTGGCTGCGGGGGTAACAAGAAACAAGCGCATCGGCGTTATCGGCACCCAGGCGACGGTCTCTTCAAATGCCTATGGTTTGGCCATCAACCAGCTCAATGCGGAGATCGAGGTCTTCTCGCAAGCATGTCCACTTTTTGTTCCTCTGGCAGAGGAGGGCTTTATTGACCATCCGGCAACAAAACTTGTCGCTGCGGAGTATCTTTCAGAGATAATGCAAAAGGGAATTGATACACTGGTTCTCGGCTGCACGCACTATCCCATTCTTCGCAAGGTGATTGAAGAGACTGTAGGGCCTGAAATCACCATCATCGACTCGGCTGATGCGGTCGCTCTGGGAACCAAAGAGCTTCTGATGGAATCCGGGCTGCTGGCTTTTACCCAGACAGAATCAACTCCCCATCTGCTGGTCAGCGATCTGCCCCAAAAATTCAGCACGCTCTATCAGCTTTTCATGGGCTCAGCAATGCCTGACGTCGAACTGGTAGAGGTATAAACGAAGAGCTTTTGTTATTGTGGTCGCCATAGTTGTTATCTTGTGACTTTTCCCTATTGACCTCTCTAATGTGTACAGCGTGAAAGTAAACCTCGACAGAACTTCATCAGGCTTCTGCATCGGCGTGCAGGGAACCATCTATGTCGCTGAAGAAAAGCTCCAGCAAAAGGGTGGAATGTACTCTTTCGGAGATGTCGTCCATAATGAGGTCGAGGTCAAACGGCTCGAGGCACTCGGCCTTGTCACCGTTGACGACCACGACTTCCGGGAACTCAAAAATGCCCGCGTTCTGATCAGGGCGCACGGCGAGCCTCCCTCAACCTACCGGATTGCCAGAGAGAACAATCTGACCGTTACCGACACCACCTGTCCCGTCGTCTCCCGGCTGCAGCGCACGACACGGTTGCTCCATGCACTGGGCTACCAGATCATTATCTACGGCAAACATACCCATCCGGAAGTTATCGGTATCAACGGGCAGTGCAATAACGCGGCGGTCATTATCAAACATGCCGACCTCAGTGATCCCGAAGAGATAAAAACGCTTGACCTGACAAAAAAAAGCGCCCTTATTTCCCAGACCACCATGGATGTTCCAGGGTTTTTCGAGCTGAAAACAAATCTTGAAGCACGTTTCCAGGCGCTTTCCAGAGTGCCTGCCGGATGGATGGCAATCCGCGATATTGACATTACCGCAGCCATGACCGGAGTGCGACCAATGCCCTCACTGGTCTTCAAAGACACGATATGCCGCCAGGTTTCGAGCCGCAACCAGAAACTGCATGACTTCTCCCTTGCCAATGAGGTCATCATCTTTGTTGCCGGTAAAAAAAGTTCAAACGGTCAGGTACTCTATTCGATCTGCAAGGAGGCCAATCCCCGGAGCTACTTTATCGAAGATATCGGTGAGATGCAAAATGAATGGCTGAGCCGAAGTGACGGTAGAGCTGTTGCGACGGTAGGCGTATGCGGTGCTACTTCTACGCCAATGTGGCATCTTGAAAAAGTAGCTCTCTATCTTGAAGAGAACTTTGCACAAGAAGAGCCCTCACAACACAACGATTCGTAACGTTTTTTGTTTATACCCATGAATCAGCTCTTACTTACCATCAATCAGCAAACGGTTACCGCAACACCCGGAACATCGATTCTTGACGCGGCAACTGGTGCGGGCATCGCCATTCCAACCCTCTGCTTTCTCAACTCCCTTCATGAGACGGGATCATGCTGGATGTGCATTGTTGAGATCAAGGGAAAAAATCGCTTTGTTCCTGCATGTGATACATCGGTATCGGAAGGTATGGTTATCGAAACCGACAATGCCGAGATCGGGGCTATGAGGCGCCAGAACCTTGAACGCATCATCGAGGAGCATGGAGGCGACTGCATGGGCCCCTGTGAGCTCTCATGCCCTGCCGGTTGCAACATCCCTGACTTTATTGCCGCAATTGCCCGCCATGATGAGAATAAGGCGATTGAGATCATCAAGCAGAGCATTCCCCTTCCCGGCATTCTCGGCCGTATCTGTCCGGCTCCCTGCGAGGATGAGTGCCGACGGCATGGTATTGACAAGCCGGTCTCAATCTGTGCACTGAAACGCTATGCCGCCGACCGCGAGAGAGCACAACCCGATCGCTTCATCCCTGAAATATCCCCGAAAACAGGAAAAAAGGTAGCCATTATCGGTTCCGGACCAGCCGGTCTTTCCGCAGCCTGGTTCCTGCTCTGCAAGGGCCATGCAGTAACCATTTTTGACACTGAGGCTCAAGCCGGAGGCATGATGCGTTATGGTATCCCGCGCTTCCGCCTTCCCGAAGCCGTTATCGACAGTGACATCGCTCCCCTGCTCAACATGGGGCTGGAGTTCCGTTTCAACACCACGTTCGGTCAAGATTGCACCCTTGAAGTGCTTCAGGTTGAATTTGATGCTGTTTTTCTGGCAATTGGTGCACAAAAAGCATCAACGATGAACATTCCAGGGGAAGATAACGCCGGAGTAATCAGTGGTGTCAACTTTCTTCGCAACACGACTACCGGAGAGCAGCCCCATCCAGGAAATCGGGTCGTTGTAACCGGCGGCGGCAACACCGCCATCGATGCCGCAAGAACAGCACTCCGCCTTGGAGCCTCTACCGTTACCATCCTCTACCGCCGTTCAAGAAAAGAGATGCCCGCAAATAGCTCTGAAATCGGGGAGGCTTTGGCTGAAGGCGTTACGCTCATCGAGTGGAGCGCACCGACAGCCATCAAGGCTCTCAACGATACACTCGAAATAACCGCCATAACCATGCAGCCGGGAGCTCCCGACCAATCGGGGAGGAGGAGGCCAGTACCGATTGAGGGTTCAGAGTTTACCATTTTGGCCGACACCATCATTTCGGCTATCGGGCAACAGATTGATCACTCTGTGGCTCATCGTGCAGAGACAGGCACCGGAAAGCACGGCGAACTGCTGGTCGATGCCGATACACTGCAATCAAAAAGACCGTGGCTTTTTGCCGGAGGAGATTGCGTAACGGGCAGCGATATGGCTATCCGCGCCGTTGAGCAAGGAAAAAGGGCTGCTCACGGCATCAACCTCTATTTGAACGGTGAGATCGTCAGTATCCCGAAAGCCTCTTTCAACTCATCATACGGAGCAAGGGATGCAGCTCCAAAAGCATTTTACAGCAAAGCTCTGCCAATAAAACGAGTTCCCCTGCCCGAGCTGCTGCCATCGGTGCGCACCGGCAGCTTCAGCGAAGTGGCGACAGGATATACAGAAGAGCTGGCGCGAACGGAAGCCGCGCGATGTCTCCAATGCCGCTGCAACGCAATCAACGATTGCCGACTCAGGGAACTTGCCTCCCGCTACCTCCCTTTTCACGCAAAAAAAAGGCATGAACACCCCGATTTTTATTTCGCTGAAAATGGTGATATCAGCATGGAACGCCAAAAGTGTGTAGACTGCGGCATCTGTGTGCGCATGCTTGAAGAACTTGAAAAAGATATCGACATTGCCGTCATGGCCGAAAGCTGCCCGACAGGAGCATTATCGTTGCCGGTTGCAATCAGGAACCACTGTTCATGAACGATGCTTTAAACCGAAGTTTATCCAGATAGTTTTAACCTCTCAGCCGTTGACCGCTCTTTTCAATAGTGAGTGGTGAATACCTGTTGCCGTAACCCAAAGACTCCTTGCCGCCGCCTTTGGTGCGGGAGTTTCACTGCTCCGGGGCCTTTTCTGCATGATGGCCTCACTCACCTATTCTGGTCTGCGGCAGATGGAAAACAAGCGCTACACCTGAGCGATCCTCATTTTTCCGTTCAGCACAATTTCGCAGCTCTCTGTTTTTCCTCAGGGGGAACCCGCACTTTACTGGTCATACCAAAGCCACTTCATACCTTTTTTTTCTTTGGATTCCACGCAATGCCGTAAATATGATGAAGCAAAGGACTATCAACCTCCATCTTTACCTCGATATTTCCTGCATACGACTCAATTTGAATGTTGGCACGCCTTATCTCGCTTTCTACTTCATAATTTACCGTAGTTGTATGGCTCCCAACAAAGGGCACAATTTCATGCTTGCCCAAACCATAACTTCGCGGAAAACGGAATACAAACCAAAGCTTCTTGGTTCTCTGTATTGGAATAAATCCATCGGCACAACTAAAATCTCCAGCTTCAAGGTGCAAAGGGGCACTACTACCAACATCTTCATCCCAAACCGGATTCAGAAATGGGGAACTGACAATTGTAGAATACTCGATATAATCCCCCTCTACAGGACTTGGTTCAATTTTTAATAATACCTCAATACACTCTGCCGAATGTTTTTCAATTGTATGTTTAATATTCAAATCTCTTGAAGCAGACTCAACTTTAAGTTCAAAAAACATGGGCTCTGCATTTTCTGCTAACTCGCTTTTTTGCCCCGACGCCCAAAAACCTGTGTAAATTTGACGTTTACATGGCTTGAGAAATATCAACCTCTTTGTAATGGAATAAACCCAGTAATAACCACCATCCACCTCCTTCATTTCATATAAGGCACGATTATACTCCACATAAAACTCATCAGTATCCTGGCCGATCATCAAATCATTCGGTGATATAACCTCCATCTTCATTCCATGAATTGATTTTATGACTTTCTCAAGAACATCAGGATCGCCAAGGGTATTACGGTCAAACCGGAGAGGTGTTACAAAATTGAACCCTGCCAATTGAACACCATCCTCAACAAACATCAAGACAGGAATATCTTGACCATAGGCAAATGCAATTTCATCACGAACTGCATCCGACATTAAATACCTTCCATCCAGCATCTCCTTTCTTCTTGTGCAGATGGCAAGGAGTGCCTGGGAATCGGCAATCATCTGTTTGGCTTTTTCTGGCGGTGTCTGCGCAAATGCTCCTGAAACATTGCTTCCCCTGATGTCCAGAGCATTACATATTGCATAGAAAAACTCATTGAGCTTCTTGTCCTCTTCAGCAAAAGAGCAAGAGAAAAAAACATCAACATTTGCCGAGTTCATAGATTTTCTCCTTTATTGATATCCAGATCAACTGATTTATATTAAATCTTTTATACCCTGACACTGAAGAAAAAACAGCACATGATCATGTGCTGGAAGATAACAAATACTCAACTATTATGTATCTCAGGCAACAAGTTTGAACTTTGGCAAAAGTTCAAGAAGCGGCTGGTTACTTGTCACACCGGGTAGGCAACATCAGGTTCATGCACCACCGGATAGCTATCCATCCATGACAACTCTTTCCCAATCACCAACTCTTCCATTGTTGCATTATGGGTGTTGGTCATGGCAATAAGCCGCATCTGAAAACCTCGACTTCTTGCCATTTGTTTCACCTCATCCGAATTATCGTAGGTCATCAAAAAATCACCGGCAAGTGATGCACAAAGATCAAACAGGCGCTCATGGTCTATCTCTGAATATCGGTAAAGCCTCTTGCCTGCTTTTTTCCCTCCGGCAGTATAGGGTGGGTCGATAAAGAACACAACATCTTCCCGATCGGCATATTCCCGAATCACATTCAGCCCGTCTGTCTGACGGAAATCAAGTCGTCCTGCATAGTGCTGTATGGCTGAAAATCGTCTGGCAAGTGTTTGCGGATACCATCGTGAGCGGATTCCTTTGCCGTTTTCTCCATGCTTGAGCAATCCAGAGCCACCGGCAATAATTCCGCCATGAGAGGTTCTGTTTTTCAGAATTGTCTGAAATGCCCGCTCTTTGAGGTCAACATTACTATTCGATAGTTCCAGCATAAGGCTCTCTCTGGTAAGATCAAAAGCCATAATTCTTGCGGCAAGCCATTCAGCATTGCCCTCCACAACAGCCTGCCATACAGCAGCAATCTCTTCATCAAGCTCAACCATCACCACATTCTGCACAAGGTTTTCAAACAATGCGGTAAGGGTGATGATGCCCCCGCCAGCAAACGGCTCAACAAGAAGCGCTGGTTTTGTCAACCGGCAAGCCAGCCAGTTTCTGAACGTTGGAACAAACCATGTCTTTCCTCCGGGATATCGAAAGGGGCTCCGTTGCGGAATGGAAGAGACATTCACCGGCTTTTGCAGGCACACCGCTTCGTCATTCATGTAAGGAAACAAATATTGCTGTCTCGAAACAGTCATCTTAAAAAGGTTTGTCCAAACTCTTGTTGGTGGGAGCTGTTTCAAGTTGCTCATCAAGCTTTTCCTGAAGCAAGCGCATAAAATCAGTAACATTGCCAGGAGAAGCTGTGGTGATAGAGAGCAGTGCCGATTGAAACTCCGTATAGACCACGTCAACCTTTCTGAGCTGATATCGTTCTTGACCTCCATCAACAACAGGTTCAAGATCATAAATAAACCAGGCAATATCAGCTTCGCTCTTTTTTACCGGTTTTAAAAGAGGAAGTGTCTCAAAAAAACTTTTATTAATTGCCACCGCTGTTTTCTTCTGCCACGAATGCAAAATTCCACCTTTAAACAAAAGTTGCGGTGCAAGCCGTTTCCTTGATGAGGAGAGAAAATCCGGACGCGGATAGTTTGGTTGCGAACTCCAGTCCATCAATGCGTGAGCATTCGGGTCTTTCATGTAGTGCTCAAAAGGCTCTCGAACATTGCCTGAGATATAGACCGCCTGAACCTCCAGTGCCCCGAAGTCAATCACTCTGCCTTGCTTGTCGTAAGCTACAAGCACCACATCAATATTTCCTGCCGATTTGCCAAAGGCATCATTCATACGGACCTCTGTCAAGGAGCTCCAGAGAGAGCCCTCTTCAAAAAAGAAAGAGGCCGCATCATCGGTAATAAGCCAATCTTCACGAAAACGGACCGGGCAAGTGATGACTGGCACGTTGTGCTGCAAAATAGAGCACACCCCGAGAGGATTTTTTGCCTTGTCTTTGGTACAGTTTGGAACTTTATTATTGAACGGGCAAAGCCGGTTTGCCCGGTATCGTTGGGCTTTTTGAGAGTGGTCGGTTACAGAAAAACCAAAAACCTCGGCTAAGGGGTGCGAACATATTTTCATGCTGTCGTGCTGTTTTTTCTTTCCTCAAAAAGAGTACCCGGACTCCTCATTATAACATTTTTGTCACACGGCTACGTCTCTGCCTTATTCTCACTGCCACATCTCCTTCTTCGGGGATTTAACCAGGTCAAATAAAAACCGAAAGAGGTTGCCGAGAAAGTGGAGCACGGTGTTGAGCCACTGTTCGATATGCAGAAATGGTTCATGCATGTTGCCGCCGGTGAAATGGAGCCAGGCAGCATAGAGCACCAAAAGGGCGGCGACAACAAGAAAAAGACGCACCACCCTTTTTAAAAACGAGAAGAGGATCATCAGTGACACAATGATCGCAATAAAAAAGAGCACCGGGTGACCGACAAGATAATTCATGGCTTTTTCCATAGTTACATCCTCATCGTTTATAAATATTCCTGTACGATGGCGGCAATGGTGTTGGAAGGAGAGCGGCCTGCAAGCCGGTCGCGGGCGGCAAGCAGCTCCTGACGCATGGAGGCTGCAAGAGCCGGATTTTCAAGAATCATCTCCGCCTGACGGAAAATCTCCTGCCCATTGGCTTCATGCTGGATGAGTTCTGGCACTGCCCGTTCGCTGCTTCCAAGCCCTTTGGCGACAATATTTGCGAGCGAGATGTTTTTCAATTTGACCAGCCTTCGACCGATCATGTAGTTAAGTGCTCCGGTTTTGTATACCACCACCATAGGACAACCGAAACAGAGCGTCTCAAGGGTTGCCGTGCCAGAAGTGACCAGCGCAAGATCGCTGTTCTGCATCACTTCATAGGCCCCACAGTTGACAATAGTGAGATCACGGTAATCCGAAAGCATGTTGTAGACTCCCTGATCGAGGTGCGGAGCACGTCCAAGGAGAAAAACAGCAGGGTACTTCCAGCTCAGCAAACGGGACGCTTTCAGCATTTCCGGCAGAATATGGGCAATCTCCTGTTTGCGGCTGCCTGGAAGCAGGCCAATAAGGCGGGTTTCAGGCGCAAGGTTATAGCTCCTGAAAAAAAGATCTCTGGAGGGAATGGTATGCTCTGCAAGCTGCTCAATAACGGGATGACCGACAAATTCCGCATTAATGCCATGACGACGAAAAAATTCAACCTCAAAATCGAAGATAACAAGCAGTCGATCAACATCCCGTCGGATCGCCTTGACCCTCCCCTCTTTCCAGGCCCAGACCTGGGGGGATATATAGTAGATAACCGGAATACCAAGTTCATGAAAAAAATGGGCCATCATCAGGTTCATGCCCGGATAATCGACAAGAAAGGCGGCTTGGGGGTTCTCTCTGCGTATCATTTGTTTGAGATCACGAATGACCCGACGAAGAAATCCGGCATGTTTCAGCACATCAACAAAACCCATAATGCTCATCTGTGCCGTGTCATAGAGTAACTCTGCTCCAAGACTCCGAAGTTTTTGACCACCAATACCGACAACCTTTAGCCCAGGCATCGCTTTGAGCAGTTCAGCGATAACTCCGGCAGCATGCATATCCCCGGAAACCTCTCCGGCTAAAACAAAAAGCTTTTTTGACATCAAAAAAGAGAGATAATTGGATGAACGACGGGGAATCTGTATTTTGCGATGTAAACGTTTGTTTCAATTATATCAAAATCAATAAAGAATGCAAGTTAAATTCGGTACTGACGGATGGCGCGCGATTATAGCAAAAGATTATACGTTTGAAAACCTGAAACTTGCAGCACTTGCCTCCGCCCGCTACTTTCTTGGCCATCCAAACAGGGCAAAAGGGGTATGCGTCGGCTATGATACCCGCTTCATGTCGAGAGAGTTTGCAGAATATACCGCTGAAGTCTTTTCCTCACAAGGTCTCAAGGTCTTTCTGTCGGATAGTTTTGCCTCAACTCCTGCCGTTTCGCTTTATACAAAAGCAAAGCAGCTCGCCGGTGGCATTGTCATCACCGCCTCCCACAATCCAGCCATCTATAACGGATTCAAGGTCAAGGCCTCATACGGCGGCCCGGCACACCCGGAGGTGATTGCAGAAATCGAGGGCAATCTGGCTGAAGTCGCTCCACAAACCCTGATTGTCGCCGACAGGAAGCTGATTGAGCTGGTCGATATGAAAGGATATTATCTCAACTATCTGAAAAGCTGTATCAACCTTCCCCTGATTCGGGAATCAAGAATAAAAATAGCGCACAATGCCATGTACGGTGCGGGGCAGAATCTTCTGACCAGCCTGTTCGATGAGTCGATGCTGAGTTGCTATCATTGCAGCATCAACCCTGGTTTTGGAGGCATCAATCCTGAACCAATGCCGCAGTATATCGGCGAGTTTATCGAATTTTTCAAGGAGGTTGAGCCTGATGTTGCCATTATCAATGACGGTGATGCCGACAGGATAGGCATGCTCGACGAGCATGGCATTTTTGTGGACTCCCATAAGCTCTTTGCTATTATTCTCAAGGATCTGGTCGAGGAAAAGCACCAGAGAGGCGAAGTTGCCAAAACATTTGCGCTGACCGATGTCATCGACAAAATATGCCAGAAGCATCATCTCGTCATGCACGAGCTTCAGGTCGGCTTCAAGCATGTCAGCAAACTCATGACCACCAATGATATTCTTATGGGTGGCGAAGAGTCGGGTGGTATCGGCATTACCGCCTTTCTGCCGGAACGGGACGGTGTCTATACCGGTCTGCTGATTCTGGAGATGATGACTCGCCGGGAAAAAACCCTGTCGGAACTCGTTCAGGAACTCTATGATGAGTATGGTTTTTTCTGTTACAACCGCCTCGACCTCCATGTCAGCGAAGCAAGAAAACAGGCTATTATCGACCGTGCTTCAAAAGGAGATCTTGCAACCATAGCAGGGTACAATGTGCTGAAGTTCAACAATCTTGATGGCTACAAATATCACTTTGAGGGTGGGTGGATGCTTATCCGGCCATCCGGTACAGAACCGGTATTGCGACTCTATTGTGAAGCCGACTCACAGGAGAAAGTAGACAAGGTACTAAGCTTTGCCGCAAAGCTTGCCTGAGCTGAACTGCGTATCGGTATTCCACTACCATAATTGCCGATACGCAGAAGCTGGTTCTCCCCCAGAAAGGCCTCCCCTTCCGGTTTGTATCTGCCATTTTGATTTTTTCTCTACCCTGCCGCAAGAATGCAAACTCCCCGACGTCAAACGCTGGAGCGCTTGAACAACAATATCACAGGGTTATGGCAATCATGGAAAATGCAGAAATGGCAATAAGTGCCGGCAAGGCAGAAACAGATGTATTGCATAAAACCGCTATGAAATCAAAAGAAGAGCAGTTCAGAAAACTTGTCTGCCAATATCAGGAGATGGTCATCAATACCTGCTATCGCTTCGTCTTTAACCGTGAGGATGCAGAGGACCTTGCCCAGGAGGTTTTTGTTGAAGTCTACCGATCTCTGGAACAGTTCAGGGCGGAATCAAAGCTCTCAACCTGGATATACCGGATTGCCGTCACCAAATCGCTTGACCACCTTCGCCGGATAAAACGGATCAAACGATTCGGCTCATTGAAAAGAATAATCGGCATCAATGACCCCTCATCGGAGATTGCCGCCCCCCCGGGCGACACCCCCTTGAAAACCCTTGAGGAAAATGAACGTGCCGCCATCCTGCTCAACGCCCTCAATGCATTACCCGACAACCAGAAGGCGGCGTTTCTTCTCAGCAAGCAGGAGGGCTATAGCAATCAGGAAATTGCCGATATCCTCAAAACCTCGGTATCGGCTGTTGAGTCACTGGTACACAGGGCAAAAAAAAATCTTCACGACCGACTCTATGCTTACTATAAAAAACAATGATGCTCATCAGAAACCACAAGATTTTACAAGAAATATCGTCAGAGATTGAAACAGGAGCGCATGATGAAACCGAATAAAATAAACATAGAGGCCGAGATCGCCAAAACCGTGAAGCTGCTTGATGAGTTGGAACCGCTTGAGGTTCACCACCTGTTCAGGGTAAGAGTGATGCAGCGGGTCGAGAGCGTCTGCAGTCAAAAATCAGGGCGGGTGAAAAACCTCCCGGTCAGTGTGACTGATTTCAGGTTTGCCTTTATGGCTCTGCTTGTTATTGTCAATGTTGGATCAACAGTGCTTTCACTCCAGAACAACAAAACGCTGTCAAAAAACGAGACCAGTGAATCGTACGATGCATCTGGTGACGACTACTCGACCCAGGAGTTCGCCTATTATGACCAGACCGGAACAGAGTCTGCTGCAACCATCGACAATGGACGCCTGACGCCTTGACATGTATGCAATTTCTGACGAATAATCCGTTTTACCATCTCATCATGAGCATGTACGTTACCATAACAACAATAAAAAGATAACCATGACAAAGACAATGATGCCTGTAGTGACTGCGGCCAGGCCCGGGTTCGGCGGAGCAGCGGCGACAATGGATTACCCTGGTTGCACTGATGGGTGCCTTGACCAGACGGCGCGGAACAATTCGAGGCTTTTGTGGCATAAGGTTTTAAACAACTGAAGAGACTGGTGATACCCTTTTTTATCCCCTCGACGATGGCGTTTTTCAGCCATAACATCGGGGCAAACTGATTTGGAGATATAATGGACTTTCTGACATCAAAACGGTTTATTACAGCCGCACTGGTTTTTCTTGTTCTCCTCAACGCCGGGTTGCTCGGCGTGATCTGGTGGCAGAACACACACTGGCCCGTTCAGAACTCCCTCATTGCAACGCATGAGCTCAACCGGCACCACTCCTTTACCGAGCAATTGGGCCTTACTGAAGCACAAGCCTTGAGTTTTCGGAATCTCAGGCAGGAGCATTTCCGTAAAGTCGCGCCTGAAATGCATGCAATTGCCAAACTGAAAACGCAATTAATTGATGAATCTCTCAAAACCAGGCCTGATTCCAAAAAAATTGCCCTGCTGGCGGACAGTATTGGAACGAACCAGGCAGCAATAGAGAGAGAACTTGCCCTTCATTTTAAGGCTCTTGCTCAAGCTTGCACACCTGAACAACGCAATACACTGAAAAAAGTGCTTGAACGTTTTGCGACACGAAGATTTTTTGGCAGAGACGAACATTGGGAAAACAACCCGCGACACGACAAAGGTGAATATCGTACACCTCCGCCAGCCGGTGAACCACGTTAAGAGGCCATTGTTGCCGTATGAATTCCAGGCAGTCCAGAAACAGGGGACTGCCTGAAACGTCAAGTTATTTCGGCCGGTATTTATTGAACAGTTTTGCAGCAACAATCCCCGTCTCTTTACGAAACAATCCCATGGCAAGAACAAGATAACACACAAGAAGCAGCGCTTTGAGTGCACTGTCAGCTACGGAGAAAGGAACTGTAGAGGCAAGAATGGACTGAAACCACGCAAAAACAATACCCACCAAAAGCAGCATAAAAAGTTTATGCCAGTCATAGCTGATCGGAAAAACTTTCAGGGAGTACCATGCCATAACAAGACACATGACGACCGTGCCGGCAACAATGGCGTATGCGGCACCATCCATGCCACTCCGGGGGATCAACCACCAGCAGAAGAGTGCTGTCACGCCCGCACCGGCAAAGGTGACGACGGGCAAATAGCGGGTATTGCCGGTAAGCAGAAGTCCTGCAGAAAGATTGGTGGAGAGCATGTCGAAAACATAGCTTAAAAAAATCCACGGCAGAATTGAAAGCCCGATCCAGTAACGGGGAGGAAGCAGGTAAAAACTGCTGCCATAGTGATAACGAACAAAATCGGGGACAAAAAAGGTAGCCGCAAGCGCCAGAAACATCGTAAAGAGCGTTGAAATACTGAGTACATGCTGGAACAATCTTTTCGCATCAGGATCTTTTGCATGCTGAAGGAAAAAGGGCTGCCATGCAAAACGGAATACCTGTATAAAAAGCTGCAACACAACGCCGAAAGCCGCAATCCTTCCATAAATACCGACAATATCAGAGGGCTGGTAGCCCCTGCCATAAATCCGTTCTATCTCTGAGGGCGATATACGAATCAGTATATTACGGTCAATCAGGTGAATCAGCAGTCCGGCAATGCCGGTCGGTACATAGGGCAGCCCTATGCGGAGCATGGAGCGCAACTGCTTTGCGGAAAAAAACAGCCTGAACTTACGAAAAACAGGGATGACCAGCAGCAAGCTAACCAGAGAACCGAAGGCCTCTGCAATAAAGACACCCGATAAACCGGAATGGAGGGGCACAATAAGAATAATGGCACTGACAACGACGGCTATAACTCCCACAACCCTGGCAATGGCAAACTGTAGCGCTTTTCTCTTCAGTCGAAGTTCGGCAAACGGAATAACCAAAAGGGTATCAATCCATAAAATGAGTGCCGCATATCGGACAAAAAGAAAATCTCCGGAAGAGAGACCTATGAGTTGGGCAATGAGCGGAGCAAAAAGAACGATACTGAAGGCGAATAGTGTTGAGGTAAGAAAGAGTGTGAGAAATGCGGTTGAAAAAAGCTGCCTCTCATCTCCATCCCGGTCTGCTGAATCCGAAACTACCTTGAGATAGGATGTCTCAAGACCATAGGAAAAAATGACATTTGCCAAGGCAATGTTGGCATAAATGATGGTCTGTACCCCATTATCAAATGTCGAAAGTTTGTTGGCGTAGAGGGGAACCAACAGATAATTGAGACTGCGGGCCAGTATGGTACTTGAACCGTAGATAACCGTATCTTTGAAGAGAAGCTTTAGCTTTGAAAACATGCCACAAAAAAAATCAAAAAGACTTAAACGATTTCACCGTTTGTTCTGGAGGACTCATCACCTTGAGCGGCTGCCCGTCGCTGCCGCAGAGCCTCCTCATCAATCTGAAAGCGGCCATCCTTTTGAATGACGGGGATTTTTGAGATCACCTCATTGAGGTGGCGCTGTGCATCCTGCTGATGCTGCTTGAGTTTTTCAAGTTCGTCACCATAGAGGCCAACAGGATTATCCTTGTCGATAAGCATGTCTTTGAACGATTCGATTTGCAGGTTCTGCTCTTTTTTCATATACCCTACAAACTTTTTAAAAAGAAAGACAAACAGGAAAAAACACAGAAGGGAAAAAACCATAAGAGGGATCCAGCTCATGAGAAAAAGTTTATGTATTGGTAAAGAAAACGGTATTTCCTCAGTTTAGACGATATTACGGTTTATTAAAACAGGAACCAACCATCTTTTTTCATTGAAACAACT
>CAINOO010000112.1 GCA_903851535.1 uncultured Chlorobiaceae bacterium
CAATGAAAAGCGGCGACAAGAACCGTCTGAACGCCATCCGTTCCATCCGGGCGACACTCCTTGAAAAAGAGGTCTCCATTCGTGTTGCCGGCAAGGGAGTTCTGAGTGAAGAGCAGGAGATTGAGGTGCTCGTCAGCCTTGCAAAAAAACGACGCGATGCTATCGAACAGTTTACCGCAGGGAACCGTCCCGACCTTGCTGCCATAGAGCTTTCGGAACTCGCCGTTATCGACGAATATCTGCCGGAACCAGTTTCCGATGATGAGCTGAGGGCCATTGTAGGAGATATTGTAACAAAAACAGGCGCAACGTCAATGAAAGATATCGGCAAAGTTATGGGCCAGGCCATGAAAGCACTCAAAGGCAAAGCTGACGGCACAAAAGTTCAGGAAATCGTAAAATCACTGCTCTCAGTCTAACCCACTTTCTTCACCATCATGCTTGATATCAACTATATTCGCCAGAATCCGGAAGAAGTTGTCGCCATGCTGCACCATCGCCAACTTGCCAAGGAAGAGCCAAAAGTGGCGCAACTCCTCGACTTCGACAGGCAGCGCAAAGGGCTTGTACAGCGCTCGGACGATCTGAAAGCGCTGCGTAACAAGGTTTCAAAAGAGATTGCTGACATAAAAAAAAGCGGCATCGGCTCATCTGAAGAGCTGATTCTCCAGATGAAATCAGTTTCGGAGGAGATTGCCGGAATGAACGGCTTGCTTGCAACCCTCGAAGAGCAGATTGAGACTCTTCTTCTGGAGCTCCCCAATAAACTGCACCAGTCGGTTCCTGCAGGGCGTTCCGCTGACGATAACCAGCACTTCGGAGAGCCGGTAACGTTTACCCATCATCTCGACTTTCCACTCAAAAACCACCTTGAACTGGGCAAATCTCTTGGAATTCTTGATTTTGAACGCGGCGCAAAGGTTTGTGGAGCAGGATTTCCTGTCTACATGGGAAAAGGTGCCCGCCTTGAACGCGCACTGATCAACTTCATGCTCGACTGCCATACCGAGCGTCATGGCTATACCGAAATTTTCCCCCCGTTTCTTGTCAACCAGGAGTCACTCAGGGGAACCGGGCAATGGCCGAAATTCGCCGATCAGGTTTACCATATCGAAGAGGATGATCTCTACGCCATTCCAACGGCAGAGGTGCCGGTAACCAATCTGCACCGGGGCGAAATGGTTGATGCCAAGGCGCTTCCCATCTCTTATGCAGCCTATTCAGCCTGTTTCCGTCGTGAGGCGGGAAGCTACGGCAAGGATACCAGAGGCTTTCTCAGGGTACACCAATTCAACAAGGTGGAGATGGTAAAATTTACCCGCCCCGAAGAGTCATACCAGGCGCTTGAAACGATACGAGAGAACGCAGAAGCCATTCTCACAGCACTGAAAATACCGTACCGCGTGCTTTTACTCTGCAGCGGCGATATCAGTGCCAATGCAACAAAATGTTACGACATCGAGGTCTGGTCGCCGGCTGAACAAAAATATCTTGAAGCGTCAAGCTGTTCAAACTTTGAGGATTACCAGGCACGCCGCGCCAACATCCGCTTCAAACCGGAGAGCAACGCAAAACCGGAGTTCGTGCACACCCTGAATGGTTCCGGTCTGGCAACCTCCCGGCTTATGGTCTCCCTGCTTGAGCACTACCAGACTCCGGCAGGCTCGGTCATGGTTCCTGAAGTTTTACGTCACTACACGAGGTTTGACGAGATCACTCAGACCACCGAGTGAGCCTGCAAAGCCCTCCCATCCCGAAAATCCCTCACCATACGGCTGACCTTTTCAACATCAATAAGAAAAGCGTCGTGGCCGTATGGTTCGTCAAGATAAAGAATAGTTGAGTTCGGCATAAACCGGGCAAGCTCCTCCTGCTCCTCTTTCGGGTAAAGAATATCGGAATTGATGGAGAGGATTTCCACAGGGAGCTGCATGGAGCGCAAAACCTCTTCGTAACCCGCCCTGCCCCGACCAAGATCGTGCATATCCATCGCTTTGGTCAGGGTGACGTAGCTGTTGGCATCAAAACGCTCGACCAGTTTACGACCCTGATGGTGCAGATAGCTCTCTGCCTTGAATATTTTACCATGATGCAACTCCCGGCCAAACCGCGTCTGAAAGTTTTCGAAGCTCCTGTAGGTGCACATGGCCATCATCCTCGCCGCTGCAAGACCTCTGGCAGGAGGATGACCATCCTCGTACCAGCCATCATTCCAGTCGCGATCGGCATAGATAGCCTGCCGTTGAGCTTCGCTCTGCGCTATGCACCACGCCGAGTGACGACCGGAAGCGCCCATCGGCACAAGAGCCTCGACAATATCAGGATAGAGC
>CAINOO010000113.1 GCA_903851535.1 uncultured Chlorobiaceae bacterium
GAAAAATCTTTCGCCTCAACCCCAACGCAAAAGGGATTACGACCCCAGTACGGGCGAAAAATCTTTCGCCTCAACCCCAACGCAAAAGGGATTACGACCCCAGTACGGGCGAAAAATCTTTCGCCCCAACCCCAACGCAAAAGGGATTACAACACCAGTACGGGCGAAAAATCTTTCGCCCCAACCCCAACGCGAAAGGGATTACGACAGGGTTGTAAGGATACGCCGCGGCGTGTTATTACGGGGGATGGGGGAATTCGTGGTAAATTTCTTGTCGTGCCTTTCTTTTATGGTTGCAGGGAATTATCAGTTACGATGTATGGACGTCAATTTGCCCCTTAAAATTATCGGCCTTGGTCGATATCTTCCTCCGCGCATTGTTCAAAGCTCTGAGCTTGAGCGTATCTACGCGCTGCCTGCCGGATGGGTGGAGCGGCATAATGGTGTGCGCGAACGGCGGTGGGCTTGCTTCTTCTCCAGCGCTACGGGTGCCGGGCTCTCGATTGGCGGGCTGGTTATGACCTATTGAGTTGACCGCGTGACATTGTTGGTTGGCGCTTCAGGAGTCGGGAAAACTCAGATTTTAGACGCAATCATGCCTTTGAAAAAGATTGCTAACGGCCATCCTTTTAGCGGAGTAGTGCGGGTGGTTGATGTTGAAACCGTTTCCAGGCAGAATTATGTTTGAGAAGCTGAGTTTGATAATAAAGGATTGCACGCTTTTGCTGATTACAGGAGGCCGATAGCGATGGAGGGATGAACTTGTATGGATGAGCGTACAAATGATATTTTTATTTGTTTTGTTTCAACGTGTAAATTTGGTACTCTTACAGTCGCATGTACTGGTTTTGTATAGAGAATCAGCGATGGCATTGCAGCGTTGGTGCTCTTTTATTTATTTTAACGTAGTACAAAAAAAAGTGGAGGGATGCTATGGATGAGATGCTTGCAGTAGTTAAACTCTTTGCTGGTTCTTTTGCGCCGCAGGGTTTTATGGAGTGTTGTGGGCAGACGCTTTCGATTGCCAGCAATACGGCGTTGTTCAGTTTGCTTGGCACCAGTTATGGTGGAGATGGCCGTCAGACCTTCATGCTTCCCGATTTGCGCCCTTTGGATGAAGAGGGCAAGAGACGCCAGTGGGAAGCGGGGGAGTTGCGTTCTCTTATTTGTGTTCAGGGGATTTATCCATCGCGTGGCTGATCTGTTGATGGTCAGTTTTTGCTGTGGTGTCCGTGCAATTTCTAAACAATATAGACCATGATGCAGACCAGTGAGAAGGGGTTTGATCTTATCCGCAAGTATGAGGGGTTGCAGCTTGCGGCTTATGTCTGCCCGGGGGGAAAGCTTACGATCGGGTACGGTCATACCGGGCCTGATGTAACAGAAGGTCGGAGAATTAACGCTGAAGAGGCAAATGCACTTCTTGAGCATGATGTCGAGCGTTTTGAGCGGGCGGTCAATGAGTTGGTGAGGGTGCCGATGACACAGGGGATGTTTGATGCGTTGATCAGTTTTTCCTTTAATCTCGGGGCTGGCTCACTGAAGAGCTCGACCTTGCTGAAAAAACTTAATGCTGATGATCGGGAGGGGGCTGCGGATGAGTTTTTGAAGTGGAACAAGGCAAAGGGGAAGGTGCTTGCAGGGCTGACTGCACGTCGTGAGAGTGAGCGGGAACTCTTTTTGGCGTGAGCTGCCAGCGTCTTGGGATATGGTCGATAAAATCCCTGCTTTGAAGCAAAAAAATTGTCAATTATCCATTGCCGGATACCTTCATGAGGTTATATTGTTGCCTGTGTCAATGAAATAATTGGCTATAAAAATTGCTTCCTTTTGAAAGCGTAACTCTTTTATAAAAAAGGGGTTGCTTTTTCAGTCCCATTTTTGACTCCGGAGAGTTCCCATGAAAGTTTCCCGCTTGTTCACCAGCCCCGGTGAAAATGTTTTCGACCGTTTCGACTACGCCTTTCGCAGCTCTGTTTTGAGGAATCCTGACGGCTCGAAGGTCTTTGAAATGAACAATATCGAGGTGCCGAAGCAGTGGTCGCAGGTGGCTGCTGATATTCTGGCGCAGAAGTATTTTCGTAAAACCGGTATTCCCCTCTATGATGCAGAGGGAGTTGCTCTCATTGACAGCGA
>CAINOO010000114.1 GCA_903851535.1 uncultured Chlorobiaceae bacterium
GAGAGATGCGTACTTCCCCACCAATTATCATCATCCAGATAGGCGATATAGGGTGCATTAGCCAAATGGGTCAAGGTCGTGCGCAACACACCACCGTCCCGGGCTGGATGGAGTCCACCATGACGAATACTGGTAGAATAACCCGGATAGAAAAAACAAGGCGTAACGTGTTCCGGAGCCTGTGCAAGCAAGGTCAAAAGCGCATCCATCTCTCCAACCGGTTTATCAACGCCAATCAATATCTGGATGCGATCAACTCCAGACTGATCATAAACCGATTGAATCGCCTGAATAATTTCGGGCCTTCCTACGGTTGGCATAATGACGGCCACATCAAAACCGGCCTGTATATCACCATGACCGCCAAACACTCTCCATTGTGGAGAAACACCATAGTGCAAACTTTTCATAATGCTCCAATGATTGTTGAAAAATCACCCGCAGCGCATCCTGCCATCAGTTCAATTCAGCGTCTGAGGGTCATCGAGGAAAACCGGTCATCCAGATGCTCTATTTCAAGAAAAGCGGCATCAGGCCCCGCAGCCTTGTAGATTGCGAACTGTTTCACAATACCGAGTGTAGCCGCACTTTCGAGTGGCCCGATAAACGACGCATCAAGCGACTTCCAGGCCGCCTTTTTTCTCCACCCATCAAGCTGCGCACGGCTGACGGCAAAAAAACCTGAATGAGGATTACGAGCCCTCTCAAAAGAGATTGCCCGACCAAACACCTCACCCTGCAGGGCCGACTCACCCTCAACCAACTGAAGAAAAGGATCAATAAAGCCAGCTCTCAAATCAAAATCCACATAGGTTTTCAGGTAGCGGGCACGGGCATTCCACTCATAACGATTCGGGGCAAGAAGGGTTTCTTCACCGAAGAGACGCTGAAACCACCCAAGCTTCTCAAAAAGAAAGGCATCACGCATACACAGATCGTCCTCTGAAAAGACAAACCAGTCATAGGCATCGGCCGCCCTCTCCATCAACGAATAGGCACCAAAACCAAGATAACGGGGATTATCAATCGTCACCGATATCTTTCTCACCGCATACCTCTCCATCATCTCCTGGTCGAGCAGATGATGATCGCCATGCACCATCACACAAATATCGAGATGCCTCACACGAGACGGGAGCGGCACAACACCAACATCCTTCGGCGGTGTATAGGTCAACAACCCTGACGGGCCTGAAAAAATCCCCCGCCATGACTCAAGCACAAGCCGCAAAACATCCCGCCGCTGGTCCACCCTTTTCGGATCTCCCGAAGAGTGCCGGGCACCCTCTTCGGGCTTAAAATAGTGTGGAATACAAAGAAGAGCGCGCATAGGGTAAAAAATCAAAACCAGGTTCAAGCAAAACTTATTGCGGTTCAGGTCAATGCGTGCACCCACTCCAACTGCCTTGGCAGGCAAACGCTCTCAAGATCATAATTTTTTTGGGCGAAGGCACGAGCATTGGCCCCAAGCCTCGCCCGAGAGGCAGGGTCATCGAGCAACAAACAAACCTCACGCACCAAGCCCGGCACATCAAAGAAATCAACCAGACGACCCGTCTCATCATGCGTAATCGCCTCCTGCACCGGACGGGTATTGCTGGCCACAATGGCACACCCGACACTCATCGCCTCCAGCAGACTCCATGAGAGCACAAACGGATAGGTCAGATAGACATGAACCGTCGAGAGCTGCAAAAGCGAAATAAACTCACGATAAGGAATCTGGCCCAGAAAATGAACCCGTGCCCAATCGCCGTCACTGATCTGCGGACGAACCTCTCTGGCATAAATCTCCTTCCATGTTCGCCCCTCCACCGGCTTTTGGCCATAACTTATTCCATCCCCGCCCACAATCATGATACGGGCATGAGGCCGTTGCCGGAGAAGCTCCGGAAGAGCGCGCATGAAAATATGGTAACCACGATAAGGCTCAAGGTTACGGTTGACAAAGGTGATCACCTCATCACCCCTCTGAAAAATGATGGTGCCCTTGTTGAACGAGAGTCGGGCATCGGGGTTCGGCGCAAGAGCAACGGTATCAATACCATCATGAATCACCGCAATCTTCGAACGGAACGGCTCGGGAAAGGTACTTGCCTGCCAGTGGGTGGGTGAAAGAGCCGCATCAGCACTCTCAAAATGGATAAGGTGGTTCAAATTCTTCATCCTCAGACGGCAGATATCACGCTCCCCTCCCGTTGAGGGAAACTCGGGATCAAAACCGGAATCAGCCCCTTCGGCATGATAATAGAACTCACAATAGATAGCAAGTTTAGCCGAAGGCCACACCTCTTTCAAAAACATGCTCTCCCCCCAACCAGGATGGGCAATAATCAGATCAGGCACAAACCCTCGCTCGCGCAACTGCAATGCCGCCAATAAGCAAGCCTCGGCGCGAATAATTTTTGTCTCAAAATCGAGGGCCCAGGGGTGCACGCCAGCCGTTGAACCCTGGGAAGCCTGATACGACACCATCTCCACCCCCTTCCACCGATCGGGCATTTTACTCCGCATCACCATTGCCACAACCCTGTTGGCTGGCTCCGCCGCAAGAACCGGTGCCAGATGCTTGAACTGAGCCGGAAAGTTCTGATGAACAAAAAGAATATGCATAAAAAAGGAGTTGATTTAACTGAGAACAATCCGCTTCATGCCGTGCCCCTCAAGCTTGATATGGTCAGACAGGGCCAGCAACATCATCGGGCCATCATCACGCTGCTCAAGATATTCCACCCAGCACTGATAATGGAGCGGTATGAGAAAAGCGGCAATCCCGGCAAGCTCTTCGCGACTGAAGAGAGGAGAACAGAGTATGGAAGCCCTGGTGCGCTTCAGAGTTTCAATGGCCGATTCGAGCGCAAGAAGATGCGGTGTCGGTGAAAAACTGAAGAGCCCGGAAAGCTGCTGGAGTTCAAGCGCATCAAGAGGCAGCGCTTCAATCTTCCGCTCTTTTTTGAGACTCCCCCAACGAAGGGGAGTGGTCTCACAAAGGGCATCTTCAGCAGCAATGACCACTTTCCCGCTTTTGACCGGCAACGTATCATGCCAGATGGTAGTAACATAACCGGCCCGATCGAGCAAATCCATCCCGATAAGCGTACGGCGCAACGGACGCGGTTCAAAACAATGTACAATACCCTCACACCCAAGCCTTTCGGCAAGCAGAAGCGGAAAGGAGCTTTGGCCCGGCGCAAGAACCACTGCCGTCCCTCCCGGCTTGAGCAACCCACGCATCACACTGCCCTGACGCATGACAGCACGATCCCAGATTACCGAAGGATGTTCAAAAGGAAGCCGTCGCCCCTCCGGGGTCTCATGATAACGGATTGGCTGATGGGGAGCATGATAAAAACGCAACCCCTCATGCATAGCGGACTGACGGCGCATCTCCATCCTCTTGCGGAGCTGCTGCAACACCTCACTGGCCTCAAATTTGGCCCAAGCCAGAGTATAAGACTCCTTCATTGCATCCCACTCCTCTGGCGTCTTGACCTTGCACTTGCGATATGCCGGCAACTCTGCTCCTCCCGCAACAAGCAAGCCGTGATGCAAGGGATAATAGGGATAACAATCGGGAGGCACCGAAGAAAAAAGGCCAACCGTCGGCACACTGGCCGCATCTGCCACATGGATCGAAAAGGTATCGACGCTGATAAGCCCGTCAACCTGGGCAACCAAAGCCTCAAATTTTTGTGCTGAATCCATCTTGCCGGAGAGATCAAACACTCTTGGATGTTCAAGCTTCAACGGAGAGGTCACCACAAGCTGGAGCTCCGGATCCAGTTCAAGCAGCTTTTGCGCAAAAAGTGGCGCCTCGTCGTCAGGAAAACTTCGAAGCGGCACACTTGCCTTATGATTGAACAAAACCCGTTTGCCAGGAATCGCCCGCAACAGCTCAGCCGCCTGCGTCCATGCCACCCAGGAGAGATTGAGGATATTGCGCTTGCGATCGGCCGCAACCGATGCCGGATCAAGACCGCTCCACCACAAAAACCAGTCGACCATCGGCATCTCATTAAAGCGAGGCAAACCAATAAGACCGGTAAGATCGAAATAGGCATCATAACGGGCAAAATCGGTAACCGACGGTCCCACCACATGCAGTTCACCCACCCACGGCTCATGGCCAACAATGTCCAGATTGGCAGGGTTCCCTGAGCTGCACAAGAGCATGTCGAGAAGAAAACCCGGTAAAGAGTGACGAAGCGTTTCAGCAACAAGGCGAATTGCCGTCATACCAATCAGGCAATCACCAAGGTTGGTACCAAAAGCCGCCACCACAGCAATGCGAAAATGGCGTTTACCGGGGTTACGCGCAACAAGGGCTGCCAACTGGAGAGGCAACGGCGCCAGCTCTTCATGACGGTGCAACCCCTCCCCGACAAGGTGGCTACTGATGCGCCCCAGACGCGGGGGAAACCCCGACCACGAAAGCAACGCCTTGTCACCAAGCAAGCTCATTTTGCCATCACGTGGTGCCGCATCCGCTTCAGTTGCCTTTTCAGCCCCCTCGTCACCCTTCGTCTCCGCTACCGAAACCCTCTTCTGCTGCGCTTCAAGCGCCTTTTGCACCAAAGCTGCTTCACCTCCAGTATCAATAATCACCCCATCAAGAGGGACTTTGGTACCGGCAGGTTTGGCAGGATAGTGACGGCTGTATTGGGCGGTCGTAACCGTTACCTCTTCAGGAGCAATAAACGCAAGCATACATCCTTGTTTGATAGTTCAAAGTACTCTTCTTCCCCGCCAACCACCCGTCCAGCAAGAGCGTTACCAGCACCCTCCAAAAAAGGGCCTCCACTCACGGTTGCCACCGCTATACAACAATCCCCACCAGAGAAACCGGAGTGCTTTCAAGCTCATTGCCCGCCAGCAAACTGCCAGGGAGAGCATCGCTACTGCTCAATCCAGAGAGTGGGTCTGCCCCTGACGACGCAGGCGAAACAGAGAGAGCTGAGGTGCCAAGCGATGAGGCCGACATCGTCATAATATTTTCCAACTCTTCAAGCACCCATGCCGATGAAAAATCTGCATGAGCCGAAAGCAGTAACGCGGCTGCCCCGGATACATAGGGCGTTGCCATCGACGTACCGTTCATGGTAGCATAAGCATCACCAGAGGTAGTACTGTAAACACCGACACCAGGAGCTACCATAAAATCCCAGGGTGAACCATGCCCGGCTCCATTACTGAAGCTGGCCACCGAACCGGTGCTATCGACGGCCCCAACAGCAATTCCTCCTATAGTTTGAGCAAGAAAAGCAGGATAGTCAGGTGTCGGGCTGCCCTCATTACCCGAAGCCATGCAAACAATGACTCCATGACTCAGCGCATCACCTATTGCTGCTGCAATTGAGGGAAAATTGGGATTTTGATTTGACGCAATGAGAGAGAGGTTAATAACATCCGCACCATTATCGACCGCATAGCGAATACCCGATGCCACGCCCTCATAGGTAGTATCACCTCTGCCAAGCACCCGCACAGCCATAATTTGGGCATCAGGCGCAACTCCCGTGACCCCGATACCATTATGCAACCCCGCAATAATACCAGCAACGAAGGTGCCATGCCCCTCATCATCAAAGGGAGTCCCGTCTTGATCAACAAAATCATAGCCATAAACATCATCAACATAGCCATTGTGATCATCATCAACGCCATTACCCGCTATTTCTCCACCATTTTTCCACATATTGGCGCTGAGATCCGGGTGGGTATAATCAACACCTGTATCAATAACCGCAACAACCACTCCCTTACCCGTATATCCCGCACTCCATGCATCCGGGGCATGAATCTGGTTTAAACCCCAATCTTTGGCTCCATGACCATCGCCAAAAAGGGGTGCATCCGAAATGGTGTGACCCGTAGCACGCTCCAGCATACCATCAACATTGAGCAAACCATACCCTGTCCTCCAATCCCAATTCGGCAGCACACCCGGCGTTGTCATAAAATCGTAATCCGCACTGCCCGCATAGCCGTTACCAGCAAGATCCCTGACCGATCCAGCATCGAGAGTCACAAAATAGTGCGTATTGCTGGCCAAATCAGCCGACGGGTTGATCGTAAGCACACTGCCAGAAAAGCTGAGATTATGGCTGCTCGCAACATTGAAACTCTCAACCACAGGGCCAAAAAAAGAGCCTGTGTGCAAGGCAATGGCACCCGTGCCCTGCACAATCGACTCACTGAACGTCACCACTATAGTGCTTTCCACCGCCACCCCGGAAGCGGCATCATGAGGAGAGAGACTTAAAACAGTCGGTGAAATGGTATCAAAAGGCGTTCCTTGGGAAGAACGCAACCCCTGCGCAATCTCGAACCGGCCATGCTCAATATAATGTTGTGCCGCTGCATCATAGTTGGTACCAAGCCAGTTGAACAAATCACCATTTGCCGCAAGATAAGAGGAGGCATCAAAGGAAAACGAGCGATTTTCGTACCGGCCATAAAGAATGTAGTGCTCCGTTGCCCTCACAACATCTGCTCCAAGCCAATTCATCAAATCAGGGTTTGATGCAAGGTAATCCCAAGCGTCAAAACTTATGGAACGGTTTTCAGCCAGGCCGTACGTATTGTAATGCCAGGCGGCAGTAGCCGTATCCGTTGTTAACCAGTTCATCAGATCACTGTAGGAGGCGAGATACTCCCAACTCTCCAATGAACCAGCCACCATCAAGGCAACGCTCGCCGCTACAACAGACTCATCATGCACCCAAGGGGAACTGCTGCTGGCTGGATCATCCATAAAACGGTCTACCATCTCTGCAATGTGTTTTACGTTAGTGGCTGTCGACTATACTGTTTATGGGGTCGTTCCGCCACAAATTCATCTTTTCTATCGCCTGCCCGTTTTTCAATAAGCGGTTGAAAAGCAAGCATCAACCGCTCCGTACTTGCCCCGATATGGTGCAGGGTTTCAGCCGCCTGAAAGGCTCGCGCAACAAAACGGTTATAATAAGCCTCATCATCATACATGCGGATGATGGTTTCAACCAGTGGCTCCAGCACATCACCTTTCGGAAGTTTATTCCAGGGCTTTTCATAAATTTTTTCATCCAATTGCAACTTGATCCCCCCCCCCCCCGATCATCTCCGGCAAACCTCCCCGATCGGTGACAATGGCAGGAATACCGTTGATCATCGCCTCCACAGCGACACGCCCCGAACTCTCCCACCAGAGACTTGGGGCGATAAGCAAGCGTGCCCGGCCATAAACCGGACGCATATCCGTAGTATTGGGCGTCAAGAGAACATTGCCAAGGTGCTCACGCCCCGCTCCAAGCTGGCTGGTAACCTCCCTGACAAGAGCTGGCCACGCACCCCGTGATTCAACCACTTCAATGGTGATGTCAGGCCGTCGCTTTTCAAGCGCCAGAGCCAAAAGAATCACGATGCCAGCACCTTTTTCAAGCGAAGGATTAACAAAGAGCAGATTGGTGCGCCTCTGCTTCTCCGCCCTTACACTCAATGCATCGACAAACCTGCCGACCATGGTCGGCACTATCGAGTTGGTACGCCGATAATATGCCACCGTTGCCTCACTGTTCGTCACAACAAGATCCACATCGCGGCACCAGCGACTCCCGCTATACGAGCCATTGGCAAGATACATCACAACAGGAATCCCTCGCTGGCGTGCCTCATCAGAAATCAGCAACTCAATGGAGCTTCCCCCATAAAAATAGAGCAGATCAGGCTTAAAGCTCTCAAGCAGTTGCCGGTAAAGGGCCAGCCACTTGCCAGCCTCCTGCATCGTCATCTCCGAAAACTTCGTGCTTTTGGTCAAAAGCAGGTGATGTAGCAGCGGCTTGTCGGCTACCGTTATTGCATCCCCTTTTTCGAGAGAGCCCCTCCAATCAGGGGGCATCCTTGCGATGCCCTGTTCAGCATCAAAAAGCGTTGCACCCACAACGGCAACCTCATAGCCTCTGAAAACCAGTTGACGAAGCATCTCACGTACCGTAATGGCCGCACCACTCGATGTATCAAGCAGGGTAAAAAGGCTTGCCCACAAAATCCGCGGCTTACGCC
>CAINOO010000115.1 GCA_903851535.1 uncultured Chlorobiaceae bacterium
GTTCATCTATAACAGTAACAGCACGATGCGCCGCGCCATGGAGATGGAGATCTGCCGCTTGCTCAACAACCGCTACCATCTCGGGCTCCACGGCCATGAAGTACTGATTGATCCACCATCGAAGAAGGATATTTTCGATTATGCCGATCTGAAGGAACTCAGGGTCTACCCGACCCGCTCGGAACACATCCACTACTCTCTGCAGTGCGAGTCGGAGTATGTACGGTTTGATGAGTTGAACGAGTCAGTTTTTCAGTCTGATTTTATTCTCGCATTCGAACGGTACACAAAAAAATTCAGGGTGCTCTGTCGCCCTGATCTGGTTGGGCGTATCGTGGAATTGCGTGAAGAAATCATGCGTATGCTCGCCAATGATCTTGACCTGTTTCGTTAGCAGCGTCACGTAAACTGCTTCCAGTTGACAACAGTGTGACAGACGACGGCCACGAAAAAAAGAGCGATCAACCAGACGTTGGTCGACAAGAAAATACCGGTGAGAAGCGTAATACAGAGCACAACGCCGATAATAATTGAAAAGAGAAATACTCCTATTGCAAAAGGGTTTGCCCAAAATCTGCTGTTTGTGTTCATCATATCAGTTAAATTTGGACGAGGGAGAAGTTATCGCCCTCGCAGTAAACCAGAAACGTTCCATTCACAGCAAACAAGGTACAACCACAATTCTTAAAGGATTATAAATGAATCCTTAAACGCTGCTTAAAAAACGCGTCTCATTCCGGTAAAAAAACAAAAAAGCAAAAAACCGAACGGGCATTGTCGACTTTATCTTATATTTCGTCAAAGCTAAACACTATTGCCGTATGGAACATCAGGACAAATTTTACAAAGGGCTCTTCTTTGGCGCTGTACTTGGCGCAGCCGCTGGTACCATCATGGGACTGCTTTTCGCCCCGTACAAGGGAAGGGAGACCCAGCAGATTATTTCGGGCAAAATCAAACTTGCGCTCGACAAGGCCAACGACCTCTACGAAAGCAGTGAGAATGATGCCGTTTACAACAACGATGCAAAAACACGCTCGCAGGAGATCATCGACACCGCACGTGACGAGGCAAAAAAAATCCTGAATGAGGCCAACAACATTATCAGGGAGATCAAGGGATATCCCAAAGCGAAGGAAAACTGAGTAATGCTTTCATACCTGGGCGTAAACCTTTCAACAAGTGGCATTGCAAAGCAGGCTATTTTGTTTCTGCACGCCTTTCCTCTTTCTGCCGGGATGTGGAGTCCCCAGCTTGAGGCTTTTGGTAATGCAGGTTATGCCGTCGTTGCACCGAACGCCTTTGGTATTGCCGGATCGCGAGAGCAGCCGGGGTGGACATTGACCGATTACGCCCATGAACTTGCAAAACTTCTTGAGTCGCTGAACATCGAGCGTGCAACAGTTGTTGGCCTGTCGATGGGTGGATACCAGGCTTTGGAGTTCTATCGGCTCTACCCTGGCAAAACGGCATCGCTCGTTCTGTGCGACACCAGGGCTGAAGCCGATACACCCGCAGCCCGATCAGCGAGGGAGGAGTTTATCCGCGCAATAGAAGCTGAAGGTGCTGAAGAGGCCGCCAGGAGAATGATACCGAACTATTTTACCGCCGGGAGCTCCGTCAAGAAACCGGAACTGTCTGCCGGGGCCACTGCAATGATACGCGAGCAGAGCGCCACCGTCATCAACGACGCAATGCGGGCGATCATGACACGTTCGGATGCCACCCCGCTTCTTGCAACCATCCGCTGCCCGGTGCTGGTACTGAACGGAAAGGAAGACAGGATGACCACTCCGGAAACGGCTGAAAGCATTCACGAACTCACGGCTGGTTCAACGCTCCGTCTCCTGGAAAATGCGGCTCATATCTCAAACATGGAGCAGCCCGAAGCATTCAACGATGCCCTGCTCGCCCATCTTGAAGAGGTCAGTCATGGCTGACCTCCCTTTTGCCCCATCAGGCTTCGAGACTTTCAAGTAGCTCAAAGAAGTTCGGAAACGAAACGCCGACAACGTCAATGTCTGAAATGTCAATAGGGCACCCTGTTGCCTTGCTCGCAATGGCAAAGCTCATGGCTATCCGGTGATCATCAAAACTATCAACCACCACCGTTCCTGACGGGGTTATCCTGCGTCCCTTGACCATGAAACCGTCGGGATACTGCTCACAATCAAAACCGAGACGCTGAAGATTGACCACGAGTGCGTCAATACGGTCACTCTCCTTGGTTCGCAGCTCGGCGGCATTGTGCAGCTCAAACTGGCCGGACGCAAAAGCTGAAAGAACGGCGAGCATGGGGATTTCATCAATGATAAACGAAACAAGCTGCGGATCCTCGATCACAAGGGGTTCAAGCCCTGTCTGGTTATCGACCAGAATATCGCCAATGGTTTCACCGCCAATGATCCGCTGGTTTTCAATCGTCAAACCGGCCCCTGCGTCAATCAGGAGATCGAGAAATGCGGCCCGTGTCGGATTGAGGCAGACATCCCTGATGATAATTTCCGAGCCGCGGGCAAGCAGGCCGAGCGCAACAATAAAACAGGCTGCAGAAGGGTCGGCTGGAATAAAAAAGGGCTTGGCGACAAGAGCCTTTCGTCCCGGCACCACAATGACCCGTTCTCCGTCACACTCAATGCTCTTGAGGCCAAGCATCACTTCCGTATGATCACGCGAACGCACCGGTTCAATAATCCTCGATTCGCCGTCAGCATGGAGAGCGGCAAAAGCCACCAGTGACTTCACCTGCGCTGAAGGAACCGGCA
>CAINOO010000116.1 GCA_903851535.1 uncultured Chlorobiaceae bacterium
ACAAAAAGTAATACTTCCTGCGGACTTACCTGCAGTTCTCTTGCGATATCACTTATGCGGTATTTCTTTTCCATGTCCTCAAGGGCCATTACATCCTCCTCTGGATTTAAAAACGCTTTACATCTTTCGAAATGTTTACTCTGCGGTCGGTTCTATCGATCTATCATCAGCCAGGTCATCCGACTCCTGCTCGATAGTGTCATCAAAAAGAGCCGCCAGATCCGCTTCGGTAAACTCTTCTTTTACGGTTTTATAAATATTTTCGGCAATCTTCCGCCAATAGCGCTTTTCTTCGTCGGTCACTTTTCGTTCCCTCGGTTTGGCGCTGGTCTTGTAACTTTTACCAAAAATCGTCTGCTCTTCAGGTTTGCTTGATCCGAGAAGAGAGAGCTCAATTGCATCAACTCCAGCTTTCAATACTTTTTTTGCCGTATCAAGACCACCATCAAGAAGCTGGTAAATCATGTCATCACCAAACTCTTCACGGAACTCAATGATATCGATATCTGTAGGATCTTCCGTCGATTTGTCGATCACATCACGATAGACATCAATCTCATAGCCGGTAAGCTTTTCGGCAAGGTGGATATTGTTGCCATTCTTTCCGATCGCATATTTGATCTGGTCAGGCTTGAGCATCACCCTTGCTTTCCGGGTTTTCATATCGGCATGAACCGTCAGAGGATCAATTTTCGCCGGCTGCATAGCCCTTGAAATATAGATCTGTGGCTCATCGGCATAGTATATGACATCAATATTTTCGTTGTTCAGCTCTTTTACAATACTTTGAATGCGCTTTCCACGATACCCCACAGTGGCTCCAACCGGATCAATGCGTGCGCTGGTTGATTCAACAGCAACTTTTGCTCGTTCGCCAGGTACCCTTGCAATCGCCTTGATGACAATAAGACCATCAAGAATTTCAGGAACTTCATGTTCAAAAAGCTTGTACAAAAACCGGTCATCAACTCTCGATACAATAACCTTCATACCACCGTCAACTTTTTCCCGCTCAACCATTGAGCCGTCGTCCAGCTTAACTTTTGTCTTCTCGCGCTCAATACGTTTGACATAGAGCTTCATGCGCGGGGTTCGACGGGGATTATCCTTTTTCATCATCTCTGACTTCGGCAACACCAGCTCAACACGATGGTCTTTCGACGTGTTGTAGGTAAAAATCACCTCATTCGCCCGAACCTGATAGACCTCGCCAGCAACAATCTCTCCAACTTTTTCAAGGCACTCTTCATAAACAACAAGACGTTCAAGATCGCGTACCTTTTTCTGTACCGACTGCTTGATAATCTGAATGGACTTGCGACTCAGATAATCCTCAAGCCGAATAGGCCCTTCTTCATAATAATCACCAATTTCGAGAGATTCGTCAATTTTACGCACCTCTTTAAGGGTGATTTCGATGCTTTCAATATCTATCTCTTCGACAATTTTTTTCAGAATATAGACTTCGAAATCTCCCCGCTCGGGGTTGATGAAAATGTTGGACTCAACTTCAGGATCATAATCTTTTCGGAGCTGCTTCTGGATAATATCCTTGAGAAGGTCGGCAATATCCATTTTTACAGCCGCACTCTCCGTGCGTTTATCCAGAAAAATCTTGGACTGCTCGATTTCGCCGAAAGCGCTGGCAATCTGCACCCGCCGATCCTGTCCCTCATCTTTTATCTTCTTTTTGACCATCTCTATCTTGGATTGTGCATTTTATAAAAGAAAATTTCCACTCACCAGTATAAACCTCTTTACAATTCCGCCTCAGGAACCGCTCGGATTACCTGATTGAGGTAGAGTGTGATACCTTCAGTTTTTGCCGCTTGCCCTTTCTTTTTAATCGTTTTCGGCAATATTACGATCTTCGATTCACTTTCTTCCGAAAGTGACACCTCCTGCAGATAACCGGCCAACTCCTCCGATTCACCATCCGCTCCAACAAAGGTGACCTGCAGCAGCTTTCCGATATGCCGAATGTACTGCCGGGGAATGATTATGGGCTCGCCAAGACCGGGAGAAGAGACAATCAGATCAAAATTCTCTCCAATCTGCTCCAGAAGTTCATCGTCACCCTCAATCTGCTCGCGAACCCTTCTGCTCACATAGGCACACTGATGAATTCGAATACCAATATCGGCATCCATCAGTATCTCTATCTTCCGGGCGCTCGCCTTGCCTTTTACCTTGACATCAATAAGATAAGCACCTTCACCCCGAGTACCAGCAGACTCGGCAATAACCCGGGAGACACAATTCCTGATGCGCTCTTGCATGAATACCTCTTGGGAACTTTAAAAAGAAAACAAAAAAGTGGGGAACCCCCACTTCAGATAAGATTACTATTGTACGTCGTCAAACCAAGTGTCGCAATGTACGAAAAAACAATCCAAAGCACAACACCTTATACGACGTCCTGTTTTTTATTGTTGAGACGGCTTTCAAGAACCTCATAATCCGCCTCTTCGACATGCTGTCGCGAAAAAATTGAGCCCCGTGGAATTTTACCATAACGGGAAGTCCCTTTTCTAAGAAAAAAAAATCCCCGCACCAGCATACGAAGCACCGTACGAGCTACCAAAAATAAAAGAAGTAAAAGAAGAAAGAATTTCAGCATCAGCTCAACAACACCCTCAGGCGATTTTCGTTCACACGATATTTGAATACCTCAACACCGTCAACAAAGATGACCGGGATTTTTGCTCCAAACCGTTCAAGCAGCTCCCTCTGACCCGAAATATCTCTTTTTTCCAGATCAAACGGCAACGATGCTTTGACTTTCTGCAGAATATCCATGGCCTCGTCGCACAGGCAGCACTCTTTTTTGCCATAGAGGATCACCTTGTGGCCCATGTTTGTCATAATTTTAACGGCTCCCTTGCGGGCAATTCGCGCAGCAATTCAAGCACAGCCTCCAGAGAAAGCATTGTCTGCTCAGAGGTTGCCAGATTTTTCAGTGAATAGAGCCCCGTCGCAAACTCCGTCGCCCCGACAAAGAGCGCATAGGATGCCTTTGTCCGGTTGGCCTCCCGCATCTGCGCCTTCATACTCCGTGCCGCCAGATCTATCTCAGTTTTGATAGCGGCGTTACGCAATCGGTACACCATCTGCAGAGCATGATCAGCCAGCTCCTGCTGCTGCACAACAACATAGACAAGCGGACTTTGGGGAGCGATGGCTTCAAAAAGTCCCTGCTTTTCCATTGTCATCAAGAGTCTTTCCATCCCGACAGCAAACCCGACAGCAGGAACATCCGCCGAACTGCCAAGCTCACGGGCGAGACCATCATAGCGCCCGCCTCCGCCAATGGCATCCTGCGCACCAAGCTCGGAGCTGGTCACCTCAAAAGCGGTGTTGCAATAATAATCAAGCCCGCGAACCAGGCGATAATCAATATCGAAGGCAATATTGCGCTGCCTGAGATAAGAGAGCACCTTCTCAAAATCATGCACCGACACCTCGTTGAGATAATCATACAATTTGGGAGCCCCGGCAATCAGCTCCTGGAGTGCCGGATTTTTTGAATCCAGAATCCTCAATGGATTTTTTTCGAGCCGCTCTTTCGATGCCTCATCCAAAATATCAGCAAAAGGCGAAAAATAGTCCTGCAATGCAACCCGGTAACGGAGACGGTCATCCGTATCGCCAAGGCTGTTGAGCCTAAGCTTGAGACCATGAAGACCGAGTGAACGAAAAACCTCCATCATCAGGGTGATAACTTCGGCTACCGCAGCAGCCGAAGAAACTCCAAGCAGTTCAGCCCCAAACTGTGAGAACTGCCGTTGCCTTCCTGCCTGTGGCCTCTCCTTGCGAAAGAGTTCACCGATATAATAGAGCTTGTGTACAGGAGCAGATGCGAGCAAATTGTTTTGCAGCACCGCCCTCATAACCCCGGCAGTCATCTCTGGACGCAACGTCAACGAGCGCCCATTAGGATCAGGCAGAAAGGTAAACATCTCCTTGCCGACAATATCCGTCGTCGAACCAATCCCCCTCTGGAAAAGCTCTGTATACTCAAAAACCGGAATCCGTATCTCGCTGAAGCCATAAAGGGAGGCCAGAGCATCAACAACTCCTTCTACATATTTCCATCGGGCTGCCTCTTCAGGGAAAATATCCCTCGTGCCCTTAACTGCCTGATACTGCGGCATAACTGTAATAATCCCCTGCTGGTAAAAGTTGTTGTTATATTTGCGGAAAATCCTTCTCCTCTTCCCTGATGAACTCCATAACCTCTGCTGCGGAGGTCGCAAGAAGAAGCTTCTGACGCACATCCTCCCGACCGGCAAGCCTCGTAATACGACCGAGAAGCTTCAAATGCTCTGCCAGCATCTCCTCTGGAGTTGCCAGAAGAAAAATAATCCTGACCGGTTCTTCATCAATTGAATCAAAATTAATTGCCTGGCGAAGTATGGCAAGCGCCATAACCGGCTGACTCACTCCGCCGCTTTTTGCATGAGGCAAGGCCAGGCTTTTACCGATACCGGTCGACATCTCCTGTTCACGCCTGAAAACATCCTCCCGAAGCCGCCCGATATCGATCACACCCGGGTGAACAGCCACAATGGAGAGCATTTTTTCAATCACTTCACTTTTCAGGGCAAGGTCAAGATTCAAAACAATACAATTCTCGGAAAGAAGGCCTTCAATTTTCATAATGATAACCCTATGCGGTTAATACTGCTGCCTGTTGAAAGGTGCCCATTTCGGCACACATCTGACCATCAATATAAAAAAACATTTCCATCCCTGCCGTCACTGAGCCATGCCCTTTATGCTCTTTCAGAGATGAACGGTAATAAAATAGATAAATGGCGAAACAAACATGATAGTATCAAACCGGTCGAGCACTCCGCCGTGACCAGGAATCAAATGGGAAGAATCTTTTACCCCGGCATCCCTTTTGAACATCGATTCAATCAAATCTCCAGCCGGACTTGCCAGCCCAATCAAGAGCCCGGTCAACAACGCTTTGGTCAACGACAACTCCGGCACAAAACTGCTGTAGATCATTGATGCTGCAATGCTTCCTGCAAGACCGGACAAAAAGCCCTCCCATGTTTTATGAGGACTCAAACGCTCAAAAAGTTTGCGATGAATAAACCTTCCGCCCAGGATACTCCCGCCAAAGTAGGCAAAAATATCAGCGGCCCAGACACAGAAAAACATAAGAAAAACCATCACTTCCCCCTCTTTGCTTCCTTCAAAAAAACGAAGCCGCAAGAGGGCTCCAAAAGAGAGATTGACATAGAGCAGACCGGGCAAGATGGCCCCTAAATTAAGCAGCGGAGAGCCCTCTTTTAAAAAAAGCTCCATCAGGAGCAGCGCAAGTACAACAGCAAGCAACAGCTCCC
>CAINOO010000117.1 GCA_903851535.1 uncultured Chlorobiaceae bacterium
AGGCGATACCTTTGTGGTTGGTCTTACCATGCGTCGTGAGTCGGCTTTGAAATTTGCCTTTTATCAGGATATCTTTCGTCTTGTCGATCATAAACCTGTGCTGAAGGCAAAAATTATCGGAACCGCTCTCAACCAGCATGGCCGACCTGAAATTCCAGAAGCATTTTCAGCACTATTCAGCACGACAATTATCTGAGCAGCGATTACTATTAGTCTTTTAACAACAGCACCAACATGAAACCACTTGTACAGGTTGGACAGGCATATATGGCCCTCAGCGAAGGTGAAGAAAAACTTCGTAACGGTCTTTTTGAAGAAGCTGCAACAAGCTACAATCGAGCAATGACTGTTTCCAAGACAATACCCGAGGATGAGGCGTATGATCATCAGGGATTTGATGCTCTCTGCCATAGCGGACTTTCTGGAGCCTTGGTAAAACTCGAGCAGTTCAAAGAGGCACTTGCATCATCTGACATCGCCCTTCACTATTTTAATCGTAGAGGGGAACTCAATCAGGAGGAAGGTAAACATTGGATAAACGCCGTGCGCAGTCGTGCGGCGGCCCTTGAAGGCACAGGTCGCCCTGAAGAGGCTTTGAAAGCATACCAAATGGTCAGCGAAATGATTGTCGAACGTAAAGCTGAAATGCCTGACAAGGACGAGCAGCTCCGTATAATTGAACAGCATATTTCCAGGCTTAAGAGCGGAGTGTCCGACAAAAAACCTGCTGGCTACAAAGCCTGGTGGGAGTTCTGGTCGTAACCTCCATGCAGCCAATCAAAACAATACTGGTGATAAGGCTGAGCTCCATTGGCGACATCATTCTCAGCACACCACTGCTCCGCCGCCTGCGGGCAGCCTCTCCTGAAGCCGGAATTGACTATTGCACCAAAGAGCCCTTTGTCTCTCTTCTTGCCTCAAATCCACATCTTTCAACAATTTATACCACAGAACGCCCACCGACAGAAGCCTATGATCTTGTCATTGATCTGCAGCATAATCTCCGTTCGCAGGCCATTGTCCGTTCACTGCGTGCGGGCCAGACCGTTCACTACCGCAAAGAGAACTGGAAAAAATGGCTGATGATACAATGCAGGATCAACCTCTACCCGTTCACGCGAAGTGTGGTTGACCGCTATCAGGATGCCCTCGGACAGTTCGCTCTTTCCGACGATCCTCAGGGATGCGAACTCATCCCCTCTTATGAGGAGAAAGCGTTTGCTCAACCCTTTTTTGAGAACGGTCAAAAAACACTTGCCCTCTGTTTTGGAGCCAGACACTTTACCAAGCGCTATCCACCGCACCGCTTTGCCGCCATCATAGCACTCCTGCTCAAAGAGAGGCCGCTTCAGGTTCTGCTGCTTGGCGGCAAAGAGGATGCACCGCAGGCATCTGACATCATGAATGCCCTGCCGGAAGCCTGCCGTTCCATGACTGTCAATCTTGCCGGGAGCTGCTCGCTCATGCAGACAGCAGCACTCCTTGAGCGCTCTGACGCCGTGCTTTGCAACGACACCGGGCTCATGCACATGGCCTCAGCCTTCGGCAAACAGCTTTTCGTGCTCTTTGGCTCCTCCTCTACAGCCTTCGGTTTTCTTCCCTACCATGTGCCATATGAACTCTTCGAGGTTGAAGGCCTCCGTTGCCGGCCATGCTCGCACATAGGCCGGGATAACTGCCCGAAAGGACATTTTCGCTGCATGAACGACCTCTCTCAAGGCCTGATTGCCAGCAAGATTCTTGACTACCTCAAATAAGCGGAAAACCAGTGCAATGGCGAACATCCCCTTCTTAGGAAAACAGTCGTGCATTTTCTCTTACGGTTGGAAAAATGATGCGAATTGGTTACCTTTGGTGTTCAAATTTGCAGATGGTGTTCCGGGGGAGACCTCTGAAGCCGTGGGGCTGGTCTGCGCAATGCCAGACCCTCGCCATATTGCAAGCAAGTGATGGGTATTAATATTATCAGATGTTGCGCTA
>CAINOO010000118.1 GCA_903851535.1 uncultured Chlorobiaceae bacterium
GAACTCACTCATGCTGAAATCAAGCCAAAAGATTTCAAGGATTTTGTCACCGACGTCGACAAAGCCTGTGAAGCAGCAATCAGCTCAATAATCACCAAAAGTTTTCCCGAAGACAGCATGCTCTGCGAAGAGGGCACCGTAATCAAAGGCTCTTCAGGAAGAACCTGGATTGTCGATCCTCTTGATGGAACCCTTAACTTTATCCACTCTTTTCCCGTTTTCTCAATAAGCATTGCGCTGAAAGATCGTCATAATGACCTGATCACCGCTGTTGTTTATCAACCCGTCCTGCAGGAACTCTTTACCGCTGAACGCGGCCAGGGCGCTTTCTTGAACGACAAACAGATCTCGATATCATGCCGTACCGAGAAAGAGAGTTTCCTCATCGGAACCGGCCTTCCGTTCAAGGAGTATCACTATCTCGAATCATATATCGGCATGCTCAAGGAGGTCATTCACGATTCTGCCGGTATTCGGCGCGCAGGCTCTGCGGCCCTTGATCTCGCCTATACCGCCTGCGGCCGCTTTGACGGCTTCTGGGAATACAAGCTCTTTCCATGGGATTTTGCCGCCGGTGTCCTGCTTGTCCGTGAAGCGGGAGGAACGGTCACCGATTTTACAGGTGAGCCCGATGTTTTTAAGCGGCAAAGCATTATTGCCGGCAACAACATAACCCATTCCCTTCTGCTTGAAAAAGCACTGAAACACTTTACGACAGAAATACCCTGATGTAGCTGATTTGAACAGGAACAGGTTCTTTATTATCTTGAAGGTCAATTGTTTTTTCTTCATTCCAATTTGTTTTCATTTCCTGTACGGTTCAAGCCCGGGCAGGAGCAACGCGATTCCACTATGCTCATTCATCAGCGTACGCTTCAAAAGGAAGCTTCTCTCTGGGGTACCGGACTGCACACCGGCAAAGAGTGCGTGATCACCTTTAAACCGGCACCGGTAAACTATGGATATCGGTTCGTACGGACCGATATTGAAAACAGCCCGGAAATACCCGCCCTGATTGAAAATGTCGTTGATGTTCTTCGGGGTACCACCATTGCACTCGACGGTGTAAAAGTTCACACCACAGAACACGTTCTTGGTGCACTTTACGGTCTCCAGATCGATAACTGCCGCATCGAAATAAGCGGGCCGGAACCTCCGGTCATGGACGGAAGCTCGCACCCTTTTGCCGAAGCACTCCTCGAAGCCGGTTTCCAGGAGCAGGATGAACCGAAAAATTACCTTGTCATTGATGAGACTATTGAATACCATGATGCAGAAAATGGCGTCGATATTGTAGCATTACCGCTCGACAGCTTCCGCATAACCGTCATGGTCGATTACAAAAATCCGGCACTCGGCTCACAGCACTCAGGCCTTTTTGACCTCGACAAGGAATTTGTCACGGAGTTCTCATCCTCCAGAACCTTCTGTTTTCTCAGCGAAGTTGAGGCTCTTGCCAACCAGGGCATCATCAAGGGTGGCGATATCAACAACGCTATTGTCATTATTGATAAAGCTATGGGCAAAGAGGAGCTTGCCGAACTTGGCAAAAAACTCGACCTGGAAAGCCAAAATCTTGTGCTTGGCGAAAACGGTATCCTCAACAACCGTGAACTGCGCTTTAAAAATGAACCCGCACGCCATAAACTGCTCGACCTTCTCGGCGATATTGCACTCCTCGGTATGCCGCTCAAAGCCCAGGTGCTCGGAGCCCGTCCCGGTCACGCCTCAAATGTTGAATTTGTCAAGCAGCTTAAAAAATATGCCGACCGCAACAAGCTTGCCCGGCAGTACCAGCACGAGAAAAAAGCAGGCGTCATTTTTGACATCAATGCGATTCAAAAGATCCTCCCCCACCGCTATCCCTTCCTTTTGATCGACAAGATTGTCGAGTTTAAGCTTGACGAAAAAATTGTCTCGATCAAAAACGTCACCATCAACGAACCCTTTTTCCAGGGCCATTTTCCGGGAAATCCTATCATGCCGGGCGTTCTCATTCTTGAAGCCATGGCCCAAACCGGCGGCATCATGATGCTCAACGGCAACGACAATATCCAGGAGAGCGTCGTCTACTTCATGGGTATCGACAAGGCCCGCTTCCGCAAACCAGTGCTTCCAGGCGACACGCTGGTCATTGAAGCAACCTTGACCAACAAACGCCGAAACGTCTGCCAGTTTGACGCAAAGGCTTATGTAAGAGGCGAGCTTGTCTGCGAAGCATCCCTTATGGCAACGGTTGCACCGAAAAACAAGTAAGAGAATATCATCAGCATTACCACCGCTCCCGGCCAATGAAAAGCCGGGAGCTTTTTTTTCTTTACCGACAATAAAAGAGCCCGCAAAGAGCTGCCCGAAAAGCCCATTCCACAATCCATCAACAAGTTATCAACATTCCGCAATCCACGAGAAGAAGAGTGATAACACTGTTAATTTATTATAAAAAAATAATTTATAAAAATTAATTCTCAAAATTATTCCGCGACGGCAAAGTTATCAATATCGAAAAGAGCACGTATTGATTTTCTGTAAAACAGTGCGTAACGAAAAAATAAGAAGAGAAAAAACCTCATCAGAGAGAGGAATCGGTATACCGAAACTCAGGCCTTGAACTCCAGCCCCTTATGAATTTTGAAAAATCTCATGCAATAGAGGAAGAAAGAGTAGAGAAGCATGACGGTAGAAAGGTACAAAAAGAACTCCTTGACCGGATAAAGCCTAAAAAAGGGATGAGGCCAGACCATTGCGATAAACATCATCGAGACAAATCCAACCGCCCATTTACCCGGCCAGAGTGAGGTCGTTACAACTGAATGACGAAATTTTACATACCCCGCACCAATAAAAATCAGGATATCCCGAAGCACGGCAAAAAGCACAAACCACAGGGGAAGCTGGCCCATCCAGAGAAAATAGAGTGCCACACTGGCAAGGCAAAGTTTGTCGGCAAGAGGATCAAGAATTTTACCCATCTCTGAAACCTCATTCGTCCACCGGGCCGCCTGACCATCGAACCAGTCAGTCAAAACCGCCACAATCATGATGACAATGGCCACGTGAAGATGACCGGTATGAAAATAGTAAAGAAACCACGGTATCAAGAGTATTCTCAAAAAACTGAGAAAATTCGGGAGATTAACAATACGACCTTCCATATTCAATTTTTTGTCAAATTCCAGTATTTCTCTTTTTTTAAACAAGATACAGACAATAAAAATCATCAGCAACAGCAAAAACCCCACCAAAACCTTACGAAGCGGAAAACGCTATGCATTGCGTGCTATCTCAGCTTTTTTGGTCTTTCTCTACACTTGGGGAATATCCTGAAAACTTACAGAAGATAACGAAAAAGAGAGAGTAAACTTTTGAAGGGTGAATTTTTCTTCTCTTCCGAAGGCGGAGCTTTTGTTGCGTTTGCTGCATCAGTCAAAAGAGTTAGCGGATCTATCCAGAACCTTCATGCTCTCTTCGCCGAACTGGCTGATGACGCGGATGGCGATTTTCTGGCCTTGTTTTACCTGTATCGGGTGTGAGATGAAGCCGTAGAGGCGCTCAGATACGGCTGGTGTCGATGGTGATCCACCGTCTCCCCAACTATTCGGTAACATAGGCTGTTGTTCCGCTAACCCTGGGTGATTCTTATTTTCCGTTTTTGGCCTATTCTTGTTTTACGATCACATGTGTTAAGCAATCCAGGCAAACGAAAAGGTATGTATAGGCTTATTATAATCATTGAGCTGGTTTTGTGTTATATTTCCGAA
>CAINOO010000119.1 GCA_903851535.1 uncultured Chlorobiaceae bacterium
ACCGATCCGCCGGTGGTGATGACATCCTCAATGACGAGTACCCGCTCGCCAGGCTCAAGCGTGAAGCCGCGGCGGATGGTCATAACGCCCTCCTTGCGCTCTGCAAAGATGGTTTTGACACCGAGTTGGCGACCAACCTCCGTGCCGACCACAATGCCGCCAATGGCCGGAGAGATGACCGTTTCAACCCCCTTGCTGGCGAAGTGTCCGGCAATGTTGCTGCAAACGGCCGTCAGGTGTTCCGGGTGCTGCAAGACCCTGGCGCACTGAAAATAGGCGTTGCTGTGGCGTCCGGAGGTCAGTCTGAAATGGCCATCGAGGAGTGCGCCGGTTGTTTTGAAGATATCAAGCATGGCTGAAGTGCTCATAAGAAAGAGTGTTGCATAGAACTGTTACAAAAACATGATGGTAAAGATAAAGAAGCGGCTCCCAAAAGCTAAAGGAAAAAGATTTGAGCGGTTGCCGTGCTCTCCAGCGCGGCACGTTACGGTGTGTTCCCATGGCTTTCAAGGTACTGGCTGAGTAGGACGCAGGCCGCCGCACTGTCGAGCCGTCCCTTTTGTTGCCGCACCTTTCTCGATTTTCCGGATGCGACGAGGATAGTGCGTGCATCCCGTGAAGAATGGTGCTCATCGACGGTTTCAATCTTCAGTTTGGGGAACTCATCGTGAAGCGTCTCGATAAAACGGTCAATTACTCCGGTCATGGCGTTTTGTTTGCCACTTTCACTGAGCGGATAGCCGACAATGAGGAGAGCAATATCGTCCTTTTTTATCATCCCCTCAAGTGTCAGGGAGAGTCCGGAACGGTCAACGGTTCCGACCGGCTGGGCAAAGAGCCAGAGGGGGTCGCTCTGGGCCACTCCGATGCGTTTTGTGCCGAAGTCGATGGCGACCACTCTTTTTTTTGAAATCAGACTCATGGCTGCCCCTTTCTGTCGAAACTATTGTTGTGAAATATTTTTGCGTGAACTGGCCTCAGCCTCGATAAAATATAGCAACTTTATCAACGGAACAGTGACCTTCGAGCGCTGATATCCGAAGAACTCACCCAAGGGTTCGGTAATTTGCAAACCTTTTCCCTGTTCTGGTTGTTCTCTCTTGTGACTAAAAGGTTAAAATCAATGCATTATTTCAGGAGGATATGATGGGAGGATTGTCGCTGTTGTTGATGACAAGTTTGATGCTTGCCGGTTGTTCGGTATTGGGGAAGCGTACGGCAAGCGAGCCTCCGTACAAGGTGCTGGCGGAGGAAGGGGACGTTGAGGTTCGGCAATATGGAGAGATGATTGTTGCTGAAACGGTTATTGAAGGTGCGTATGGACAGACAGGAGCACCGGGGTTCAGCCGCCTTGCTGGATATATTTTTGGCAAAAACCGCTCAAAAGAGAAACTGTCGATGACAGCCCCGGTGCTTCAGGAGCCTGCCAGTGAAAAAATATCCATGACGGCACCGGTGCTTCAGGAAAAGAAGGGAAGCGCCTGGGTGATGGCTTTTGTGATGCCTGAAGGCTCACGGCTTGAAACGCTCCCCGTACCACTGGATCCGGCCGTAACTCTTCGTGCTGTGGAGGGAAAAAAGGTTGGTGTTATCCGCTATTCCGGCTTGCATTCCGAGAGCAACTTGCGGAACTATGCGGAACAACTGAGCGTGTGGCTTGAGAAAAAAGGGTACCATGTTCGCTCTCAACCGCGCGCAGCAAGCTACGATCCTCCCTGGACCCTTCCGTTTTTAAGGCGAAACGAGGTTCATATCGATATAGAATAAGGATTGAGCGTCAAGGTGGCGGTGTACGGATTTTTTAGTGGACTTATTATTCTTACATTTTGAGAAGAGATAAATTTCTCAACCAAATGCATTGGGTATGAAGCCACACTACTACTTTATTGGAGCAACGTTCTCGATACTGCTCTCTATCTACCTCTTTATTTTCGGTACCGGTGTGAATCATGAGCTGATTGCCATTTTTATCGGTCTCTGGGCACCGACCATTATCTGTATCGGTATTTTTAACACCTTGCTCGGTATTCTTGATGAGATGTGTTGTGCGCACAAGCGCATTGAGGATGGTCAAACCGGCTGCCATGACCGCTGAGCATAAGTCAACAGTCGCAGCACCTTTTCGGGGTGGCGGGTTATGAAACAGGCTGGGGCGGTGATGCTTGTCGGCACTGGAGGCTTTCTTGGCTCCGTGGCTCGCTATATGGTGGGGCTCATCTTTGCTCCGCTGGCACCCGGCTTCCCCTTTGCCACCTTGACGGTCAACATTGCTGGCAGTTTTCTCATTGGTTTCTTTGGTGAACTGGCGGTTTCGACAACCCTTGTCTCTCCTGAAGCACGGCTTTTTCTGGTTACGGGTTTCTGCGGAGGGTTTACCACCTTCTCCGCCTATATGTTTGAGCATACGGCACTGCTCAAGGATGGTCAGCTTTTTTATGCCGGGATCTATCTTGCCGGCACTTTCGTTGGCGGGTTTGTTGCACTCTATACAGGAGCGCTTTTTGCAAAACTCTGGACATAAAGGGAGAATCAAAACAGATGGAACTACAGAATCTGGAACTGCTGCGGGTGTTTGTTGGTGAGCAGGTACGCTATGGTCATCGGCCACTCTATGAAGAGATTGTACGAGAAGCCCGCCTTTTTGGGCTTGCAGGTGCTACTGCGCTGAAAGGGGTGCTCTCCTACGGTCACGATTTGCAGATCAATACCTCAAAAATCATGGACCTGGGTACGAACCTTCCCATGATTATCGAGATTGTTGATGAAACGGTGAAGATTGACAGTTTTCTGCCCATTATTCAACAATTGGTAAGGGATGCGTCAGGACGGCTGATGATTACAAGGGAGCAGGTACGTGTGGGAATTATGGAATAATGGAATGAGGGGGTTTGTTCCCCCCCCCATTCATAACAGGCAGAGTTTACTTGCCGGAGGCGACAAGGGCGTTATAGTTTGCCTTGATGGTCTTTTCAAGATCCTCGTCGGTGTGCATGAAGCTGATGAACATCGCTTCGAACTGTGACGGTGCGAGGTAGATGCCCTGGTCGAGCATGGAGTGGAAATATTTCCCGTGCTTTTTTGTATCGGCTGTAACAGCGGTCGTGTAGTCCACTACCGGTGTCTCCGTAAAGAAAAGGCATGACATGGAGCCGACACGGTTCTGCACATAGTTCAGACCGAGTTTTTTCAGGTTGTCGCTGAAACCGGCTTCGAGGATAACCGCTTTTCTTTCGAGTTCCGGATAGGGGTTCTCGTCAATAAGGATTTTCAGGGTTTCAAGCCCTGCGGTCAGTGCCAGCGGGTTGCCTGAAAGGGTGCCTGCCTGGTAGACATCGCCGAGCGGGGCAACACGTTCCATGATTTCGCGTTTGCCGCCGAATGCGCCAACCGGAAGGCCGCCGCCGATGATTTTTCCCATAGTGGTAAGATCAGGGGTAACGCCATACAGACTCTGTGCACCGCCAAGTGCCACGCGGAATCCGCACATCACTTCATCAAAAATCAGGACAATACCTTCCTGATCGCAGAGTTCGCGAAGCGCTGCAAGGAAGCCTGGCTTGGCCGGGATAACGCCGGTGTTGCCTGCGACAGGTTCAATGATGATTGCTGCAATCTGGCCCTTGTTCTCGTTGACCAGAAGTTTTACCGAATCGATATCGTTATAGGTCGCGTTGAGTGTATCCATTGCGGTGCCTTTGGTAACACCGGGGCTGTCGGGAGCGCCAAGTGTCAGAGCGCCGGAACCGGCCTTGATGAGGAAGCTGTCGCCGTGGCCGTGGTAGCACCCTTCAAATTTGATGATTTTGTCGCGGCCGGTGTAGCCTCTTGCAAGACGAACGGCCGACATGGTTGCTTCGGTGCCGCTGTTGACCATGCGCACCATTTCAAGCGAAGGGACGATTTTGCAGAGGAGCTCGGCAATCTCGATCTCCATCTCAATTGGTGTACCGAAGCTGGTGCCGATATTTTTCAGTGTATACTCAAGCGCAGCCGTGATGCGAGGGTGCATGCTGCCAAGAATGAAGGGGCCCCACGAGCCGACATAGTCGAGGTACGTGTTGCCGTCAACGTCGGTGAGGTATGCTCCCGATCCTTTTGCCATGTAGACTGGAGTTCCGCCAACGGATTTGAATGCTCGTACCGGAGAGTTCACGCCGCCGGGAATAAACTTCTTTGCTTTCTCAAAGAGTTCAGCAGATTTGGTGAGTTGAGGCATGTCGGACTATGCTGTTTTATTG
>CAINOO010000120.1 GCA_903851535.1 uncultured Chlorobiaceae bacterium
CAACTTAACCTTTTTAATCCCTGTTTTCATTTTAACTGATATGATATTATTCATAAAATCCGGAGCGGGAGACGAGATTCGAACTCGCGACCAACAGCTTGGAAGGCTGTGACTCTACCAACTGAGTTACTCCCGCCTGTGTCACCCTACAAAACTTCGGGTGCCAACGAAACAATCTTCATAAATTTTCTGTCACGAAGCTCCCTTGCAACCGGCCCGAAAATACGGGTTCCCCTTGGTTCACCCTGTGCATTGAGAAGAACCACCGCGTTCTCGTCAAAACGGATATAGGAACCATCTTTTCTGCGTGACTCCTTGACGCAGCGCACAACAACGGCCCTGCACACATCCTTCTTTTTTACAATACCACCAGGAACTGCTGCTTTGACCGTCACAATTATCTGATCACCCAATGAGGCATAACGCCTCCCGGTTCCGCCGAAAACATGAATACAACGAACCTTTTTGGCTCCGCTGTTGTCGGCAACAACCAGATTTGTTTCTTTCTGGATCATCCTGTTTCAAACTTTATTAAATGTATAAAAATGCTCTCTTACCTGGCTTTTTCTATAATTTCAACCAAACGACAGCTCTTTCTTTTGCTCAGTGGACGACACTCCACAACTTTGACCAAATCACCGATTCCAGCTTCATTTTTTTCATCATGAGCAGTCAGCTTCGTCGTTTTCTTGAAATATTTCTTGTAAACCGGGTGCTGTACGCTGCGTTCTACAGCAACCACACACGATTTATCCATCTTGTCACTGACGACCTTGCCCAACCAGCTTTTTTTTCTTCCCCTTACTGGAGCACTCTGTTCCATTGATGCACTGCCCATTTTATTTTCTTCCATGTAAGTAAACAGTTTTTTTGTTTGCCCTTCCCTCAAACCTGGGCCGCTTCAGCAGCAGCAAGTTGATGGAGACGGTTTTTCATACGCGCAATATCCCTTTTGGAATTACGGAAAACCATTGGATTCTGCGGCTGCTCAATAACCTTAAAAAAATTGATATCGGCAAGTCTGTTTTGAAGCTCTTTGAGCCTGTCAATCAGTTCCTGTTTATTCAGTGCCGCAATTTCATACTTTTTCATAATAAGTAACCCTCGTATCGAATTAGTTGCTCGGTTTATCTTCGTAATCAGGACGGACAATGAATCTGGTCTTGATGGGCAGCTTCTTTGCTGCAAGCCTGAAAGCCTCAGTGGCAACCTCTTTCGGCACTCCGTCAGCTTCAAACATAATTCTTCCTGGCTTGACAACCGCGACCCAAAACTCTGGTGAACCTTTTCCTGATCCCATTCGTGTTTCAGCAGGTTTCTGGGTTACCGGTTTATCAGGGAATATCCTGATCCAGATCTTGCCATCCCTCTTCATAAATCTCGTCATTGCAACACGGGCAGCCTCAATCTGGCGGCTGGTAATCCATGCTGACTCAACTGCTTTGAGACCGAACGAACCGAAAGATACCGATGTACCACGTCCTGAATTGCCTTTCATCCGGCCTCGTTGTGTCTTTCTATATTTAACTCTCTTTGGCATTAACATACAGGCAACTCCATTCTATTTTCTGATTGTATGGTACTTG
>CAINOO010000121.1 GCA_903851535.1 uncultured Chlorobiaceae bacterium
AGGTAACTGTTTTTGATCAGTAAAAAAGGAGGAGTGCATGGCGCAGGCAAAAAAAGGGGATACCGTAAGAGTTCATTACACCGGAACGCTTGATGACGGTACGATGTTCGACACATCGGCTGATCGCGAACCGTTGGAGTTTATTGTGGGTGAGGGGCAGGTCATAACCGGATTCGACATTGCGGTCCTTGATATGGCTCCCGGAGAGACAAAGGTTTCGATTATTCCGGCCGTTGAGGCTTATGGCGAGCACAGCACAGAGCTGGTCACCGACGTTGATCGTGAGCGCTTTCCTGCTGATATGGAGCTGGAAATTGGCCAGCAGCTTCAGGTCGGGCTTGCCGACGACCAGCAGGCCATTGTGATGATTGTGGATATCAGTGATACAGCCGTGACGCTCGATGCCAACCATCCGCTTGCAGGTCAGCAGCTCACCTTTGAGATTGAGCTTGTCGAGATTCTCTGAGTCGAGAGGCAGGGGAGCCGCTCTGCTCTCCTGCCTTCTGCTTTTTCACCTTCTTCAGTGCACCGAGCATGAAATGCAGGGGTCGTAGGAGCGCACAACCATCTCACACAGTTTTGTAATTTCCCCGTCGTTTTTTCCCTCCCGGAGTGCCCATGCAACGATGGCCTTCAGATCAGGATCGATATTCCCATTATTCTGTGTGGTGGGTATGACGCAGTCCGCTTTGACCACCTTTCCTGCAGCGTCGGTTTCAAGATGGTGGTAGAGAATTCCGCGTGGTGCTTCAACAGCTCCTGTGGCGGCACCGGCTTTCGGTGCGTATGCTGTTTTTGTCTCCCGGAACTCCATATCAAGCAGCGAGTTGATGATCTCCTCCGCCTCCTCGAGGATGTGGACGCATTCGACAAGCTGTGCGATGTTGTTCATGAAGGGGTTGTGACAGACCGGCTTCAGTCCGAGTTGTTCTGCCGCCTCCCTTGCTTTTGGATGCAGCAGGGAGTGATTGTTGTTGAAGCGGGCCAGCCCTCCGGCCACGGAGGAGTTGCGGCTCAGGCGGGTAAATTTTGAGGTCGAAAACTCCCGGGTGTACTCGTTGGTCATCAAAAGATAGTCATTTTCCTCTCGCTCAACACCGTCGGTTGAGACAAGGTGTCCGCCAATGGAGGGATAGCTTGTACCGTTGCGCAGAGAGATAAATTCGGTTTCGCGACTGAAATCGGGAATGACGATGGAGCGAAAAAAAGAGCAGGCGATATCAAGCAATGGTTTTCTCTCATGGATCATGGTGCGCAGTTGCAACAATCTCTGTTTGTCGGGGGCCTTGCTGATTCCTCCTACCACAAGGGTGACCGGATGGGTGCAGCGCCCGGCTGTAATGCTGCTGATCTCGTTGCCAAGCTCCTTGAGCTGTAATCCCGCCCTGACCAGATCGGGGTGGGATTGCATAAGTGGCAAAACGCTGGAGGTGCCCATAAAATCGGGAGCAATGAGAAAAAAGAGGTGCAGGGCATGGCTTTGAAGGGTTTCGCCCATCATGGCCAGCAACCTTGTTTTTTCTGCCGCCACTGGTGGTGTAATCTCCATAGCCCGTTCAAGCGCCCTGATGCTCGCAAGGGCGTGGCTGATGGAGCAGATGCCGCAAATTCTTGAGGTGAGGAAGGGCACCCTTTCGGCGCTCACTCCTTTAAGCATTGCTTCAAAGAATCGGGGTGTTTCAACAATCGTCCACCGGGCCTCCACCAGTTGACCCTTCGTGACGGTAATGTGTATGTTGGCGTGTCCTTCCACTCGTGAAAGGTGACGGATATCGATGGCATAGTCACGTTTCATGGCTCTGGAATGGTTCAAAGGCGTTATAAAAGGCCAGTTTTTCATGCAGGTCGTCAAGGCTGAGTCCCCGCTCCTTGACCAGTTCAAGAAATGCCGCCATGTTGATCTCCTCTGCCGGGCCCCGGCATCCGAGGCAGGGAGTTTTTCCGCTGGTGCAGACGGCATTGCATCCGGCACGGGTGAGGGGCCCAAGGCAGATTTCGCCAAGCTCAAAGAGGCAGGTGGTGAGCTGTGCCTTGCATTCAATGCAGACCGGGTATTTCGGGAGTGTCACCAGCGAGCCCGTGACAAGACTCACCATGATGCGCTCCACCTCACCCTTGTCAACCGGGCAGCCGGGAATGGAGAGGTCAACCGTCACCAGATCGCTGATTTTGCGCACAGGCAGGGTTTCAATCGCCATACCCGGATAGACCTCATCAATCAACTCCTCGACGGGATGCCTGTTTTTGAGGCTGTTGACCCCGCCAAAACAGGCGCAGGTGCCGAAGGCTACAAGGATTTTTGCCTGCTTCCGTATCTTCAGCAGTCGTTCAACCTCATCCTGACGGCTGATGCTTCCCTCAATAAGCGCGATATCATAATCGTCGTGCCGTTCTGAAGAGATCTCCCTGAAATTGCGCACATCAAGCAGATCGAGAAAGTCGGGAAGTGATGCCTCCTGATTGGTCAGTTGCAACTGGCACCCTTCGCAGCAGGTAAAGTCGAACGAGGCGATTTTCAGCTTTTCGAAGGGAACTCCCAGGGGTCTCATTTTTTCTCCCATGCTAAATGGCCTCCTTGAGATTCATGACGCTCCAGTAATCGAAGACCGGGCCGTCAATACAGGTAAAGGTGGAGCCAACCATGCATCGGCAGCATTTGCCCATGCCGCAGTGCATCCGTCGCTCCAGTGAAACGAACATGCGGTTCATCGGTATGCCGAGCCGGTCGAGCCAATTGCAGACAATCTTGAACATCACCGGCGGGCCGCAGACGATGGCGTATGTTTTGGCGGTATCAATGGAGATATCGTTGAAGAGATCGGTAATCATCCCCTTTTTTCCCGGCCAGGCGGTGTCGGCACGCTCCACAATGGTGTGCAGCTTGATATGGTTGATCATCTGCCACTCGTCGAACTGCCAGGTAAAGAGCAGTTGCGACGGCTCTTTTGCGCCATAGAGCAGATCAACATCCAGAAAGCGGTTGCGATGTTCGTTGATCCAGAAAAGCGGCGCACGGAGCGGTGCAATGCCAAGCCCTCCGGCAATCAGGAGGATGTTGTGTCCCGCCATCTCATCCATCGGAAAGGATGAGCCAAAGGGGCCTCTTATGGCAACAGGTGCCCCCTCTCCAATGGTGAAGAGTGCCGAGGTGACATGGCCAACCTTGCGGATACAGAGTTCCAGAAACTCATGGTTGCTGCTGGAGCCTGAAATCGAGATCGGCACGTCACCGTAGCCGGGCAGTTCCAGCATGAGAAACTGGCCAGGTTTGAAGCGGAAGAGCGTGCGCTCCACGGGGTCGATAATGCGGAGCTGAAAAAGCCTCTCCTGCTCCGTCAGTTGGACGATGTTGGTCACCATGCACCGATATCCGAAGTCGGTTCTCATGATTTCCGAACGGCGGTTGAAATCCGGTACCGATGAGGCAAAATCCTCGCGGTTTATATCTTGCGGGGGGATGACGAAACGCAGGTCATGCATGATTCCTTCTCCATTCTGAGGTCGTTGATGACATCTTTGGGGTTGATGCCTGCGAGGCACGCTCTTCCGCACCGATTGCATCCCACGCAAATCTGCTGGTTTGCATTTTCGGCAAACCCCCGGTGCTGATGGTAATAGCGATATTTCAGACGGTCGCCATTTTTTGGACGGAAATTGTGCCCTCCGGCCACTACGGCAAAATCGACAAGGTTACAGGAGTAGAGCTTTTTTTCGCGTGAAGCCTCATTCAGGTTGGTGCTGAACGACTCGGTGAGCGAGTAGCAGTAGCAGGAGGGGCAGACCATGGCGCAGGTACCGCAGTTGAGGCACTTGTCGCCCCACTTTTCCCAGACAGGGGAGTCGAACTCTATGTCGAGAATGGTTGGCAGGGCGGTAACGTCAATGTCGGTTTGAAAGCCGTTCTGGATACGTTTGCGCCGTTCAACGAGCATACAGTTGTCGTCATGGTTCGGGTCGCGAGTCTCGAACTCCCTGAGGAAGCTGAATGCTTTCGATGAGTTGATTGAGAGGTAGTAGTCGTCGCCGATATCCGAACAGAAGAGGTTAAAGCCGGTCGTGACGGTATGGTGGTTCATCGATTTGCAAAAACAGTCGGGCAGCGGCAGATGGTCCATGCCGATGATGAAGCTGTTTTTGCGTCGGGCCAGATAGCCGGGAGAGGGAAAATGGCCATGGAGCAGCACATCGTCAAGAATGTTCAGGGCGCTGATATCGCATGCCCTCAGCCCGATCAGCACCACCGGGTTTGCTTCGTAGCTTATCTGCTGCTCCCACTCACTGCCGTGAAAGAGAAATCGCGACAACTCTTCGCGGAAAGGAAGAAAAAAATGCTTGGCTGACGATGCCGTCGCACTGTAGTCGAAGGCTACCTCATCAACGGAGTGTACTTGCTGGAACTGGTAAACCGGATTTCCCCCGCACTCTGTAGCAACCTGCTTCGGGCCGAAAGAGCGGTTATTCAGCACCAGGGCATCAATAAACCTTGTGAACTCCGTTTTGGAAATGACTTTGTAGATCACTGCGCCCAAACCTCCATCCTCTCTGGTGTTCGGAGAGCGTTTCAGGTGAAAAAGCGGGCTGCTGCCCTTTATCCCTTCAAAGGTACGCAAAATTACGCGTTCTATGGCCTTTTTTCAAGCTTGTAGACCTTGTCATTTTTCTTCACCTTCGCGCACTTGACGGTGACGCTGTCGCCCCTGTTCGCTTCCGTAGCAGGCTGATCGTTGGTGTAAAAAGTTTCTGCAATGCAGGTTACAACTCCAGTCTTCGGTCCGAGGATGGAGAGCTTGTTGCCGCTTTTGAGCGTTCCGGCGTACATCAGGAACTCAGCTACCCCAGCCTTTGGATAATATTTCTTTATCTCTCCGATATAACTTTTTTTCTCTTCGGCCAGTGAGCCGTACTCGCGGATCCAGGCTTCAAAAGGTTTGCCAAAGTAAAACCCCTCCGAAAATCCCCGGTTGTAGACCAGCGCCAACTCCTTTTTGAGTTTGATGGTCAGTTGGCTGTACTCACTCCGAAACTCCGGGTCACTGCGGTGAGTGGTACAGAAGTCGAGCGCTGAGCGGTAGGCTGTGGTTGCCGTATGCACATATTCCGGGCTGCGGCTTCTGCCCTCAATCTTGAAGGCGCTGATTCCCGCATCAATGAGCACATCAAGAAACTCCACAGTGCAGAGATCTTTGGGGCTCATCACATAATCGGTACCCAGCAGAAGCTCCTCGTTCTCCTCCGGATCGGTAATGATATACTGGCGGCGGCAGGGTTGCACGCACTCCCCCCGGTTTGCCGAGCGCCCAAAAAGCTCCTGCGACATGAAGCAGCGCCCCGAAACGGCGACGCACATCGCTCCGTGCACAAAGCACTCAATGCGCAGGTCAAGTCGGTCACTCTTTATGTTGCCGATAATATGGCGCACCTGCTCCAGGCTGAGCTCCCGTGCCAGTACAATCATTTTTGCCCCAAGATCGGCATAGAATTTGACGGCACGGTAGTTGCTGACTGATGCCTGTGTTGAAATATGAAACGGTATTTCAGCCTTCCGGCACGACTCGATGACCGCCATGTCGGAGCATATAATGGCATCAATACCCGCTTGCTTTGCTGCAAGCACGGTCTGCGTCATCTTCTTCAGCTCGCAGTCATAGACAATGGTATTGAGCGCCAGATACCCTCTTGCCTTGTAAGCTCTGCAAAGCGACTTCAGCCCGGCAAAGTCCGCTGGAGTGAAATTGCTGCTTCCGGCACGCATGTTATAGCCTTCAGCTCCAAAGTAGACGGCATCCGCACCAGCCTTCAGCGCGGTGACCAGTCCGGTCATGTCGCCCGCCGGCGCAATCAGTTCAACGTTCTGTTCCTGCATGGAAAAGTATTAGGTGAGAGATACCCGCGACGTCATCAGGCAAATAATGTACACAAGAGGCAAGAGAAATCGGTAACGAATTTCGATTCTGAGGATGATATGGCATCGTTTTTTATGGGTTATCATGTTGAAAGAAAACAGTGTGCGGGCATTTTTTTATAATTTTTTTTTGAAATATGAGCGTGAATGAGTACTCTAAAGTAACTGTAATGTTGTGTGTAGTTTTTTTGAAATAAAAAATGAGATGAGACAATGAAAAAAAGATTATTGTTGCCGTTGTTGTTTGCTGGTCTCTGGGCGACTCCAGCGTGTGCTACTCCCTATGTCGGAGTTTCGGCTGGTTTGGGGCTGCTTAATAATTCTGATGGGAAGGATGCTAACGGTAGTCAAAAAGATGTTGTTGAGTACAATACAGGAGTTCCGTTTGGTATAGCGGTTGGTGTTAAGTCTGACTGCTATCGTCTTGAGGGGGCTGTTGGCTATCAGAGTCATAGTGTAGATAGGGCATGGGACGGACGCGCCATGGTTGCAGCAACGAATACTGATGTATCAATCTGGTCATTCATGGCCAATGGGTATTATGATATTTGCATGAAAGATTCCGGTGTCTCGCCATATCTGACGGCAGGTCTTGGTTTTGCTTCAGTGAAAGCAAAGGATCACTCGGATACCTTCGTCGATGACAGTGTTTTTGCATGGCAGGTTGGCGCCGGTGTTGGCCTCAAGGCTTCGGAGAACGTTGTCGTCGATCTGGGCTACCGTTATTTCAGAACATCAGATGTGACGACTAATGATCATACTGATCTCAGTATTGCCGGCAGCAACATTCTTGCTGGTATCAGGTACAGCTTCTAAACAATAGCCTCTCTTTTCAGTACCAATGTTTCCGGCAGGGGTTTTCGCTCCTGTCGGTTTTGTTTGTACGAACCTCTATGCTCTCTGCAGGCATCATCAGTTCAATCCTTTTTTCGGATATCACACCTGTGATCGGGTTCAATTTTCAGGCGCCCAAAAGAACACACCGATGTCACTAACTTTTCAGGGGAGTTTTTTTCTATCCCTGTGTGAAGGTGTGATAACAGCGTTTCCGGTGTCTTTTATAATTTTCTTTTGAAATATAAGCGTGAATGAGTATTCTAAGAGAGATGTGCTGTTGTGTGTTTTTTTTTGAAATCACAAAAAAGATGAGACAATGAAAAAAACTTTATTGTTACCATTGCTGTTTGCTGGTCTCTGGGCGACTCCAGCATGTGCTGCTCCTTACGTCGGCGTTTCGGCTGGTTTGGGTCTGCTTAACAAGTCAGATATAATAAATCATGGTGGCGCCACTGATGCTGACGCTATTGGATACAAGGCGGGAGTTCCGTTTGGTGTTGCTATTGGTTTTACGTCTGACTGCTATCGTCTTGAGGGAGCTGTCGGTTATCAGACTCATGCCCAGGATACCTGGCATGGGGTTGCCGTACCTTCCAGCGACAATGCTGATGTTTCCGTATTATCGTTCATGGCCAATGGCTATTATGATATTTGCATAAAGGATTCCGGTGTCTCCCCGTATTTGACAGGCGGTATTGGTCTGGCTTCAGTTAAATTTGAGGACATGGGTGTCACCAGCCTTGATGAAAGTGCTTTTGCATGGCAGGTTGGTGCCGGTATTGGTGTCAAGGCTTCGGAAAATGTTGTCGTCGATCTTGGTTATCGTTATTTCAGAGTATCAGATGTGACGAGTAAGGATGGGACAGCGGATCTGACTGTTGCCGGCAGCAACATTCTTGCTGGTATCAGGTACAGCTTTTAAACAATAGCCTCTCTTTTCAGTACCAATGTTTCCGGCAGGGGTTTTCGCTCCTGCCGGTTTTGGTTATACCCTCTGTTGCGCGTTTGTTATGTTTTACTCGAACTCGATGAGAGCCTGTCCGCTTTTTACAGCTTCTCCCGGCGAGGCCATGATTTTTTTGACGGTACCATCCGTATGAGCGGTGATATTGGTCTCCATCTTCATGGCCTCCAGCACAACCAGCAGGTCATCTACCTGAAGTTTCTGCCCCACCTGTACATTAACCCTCTGCACAATCCCGGCGATGGGGCTGCGGCAGACCTTGTCGTCCGGCAGACCGTCCGCAACGGGTTGCATGGCAAGAGGCTGGGGCGAGGGCGCGACGACCTGTTTCGACTGGATAGTGGAGGTCAGTTCCTGGAAGACGCCCGGTGTTCGGCACTCCTCTCCTTCGAGTACTTCTACGTCTACGACATATTTATTTCCGTCTATGGTCAAGATCAACTGCACGGTATTCTTCCTTATTTAGTGGTGCTGAAGGTATGGGATGACTGAATGGAGACACGCCCCAGTTGAGACCAGGAACTCGGTCCCTGGTTGTTGATAAAGCGGGCCCGGCATATCCGAACGTTTTTTCCCAGATAGGCGGCTATGGCCGCCGACATGATGACCAGCAGTTCCGGAGTTATTTGAGGCTCACTGTTTATGGGCTCAGCAATGGCTGTTTTCATGGTCATAGCGTTAAAGCGGAATCAGGCCATGTTTTTTCTGAGGCCTGAACTCCCGTTTTGAATGGAGAAAATCGAGCGACATGGCAAGATAGCGGCGTGTCTCAGCCGGTTCGATGATGTCGTCTACCTGAAAGTGGGCGGCTGCTGCATAAGGGGTGGCAAAGGTTTCGCGGTACTCCTTGACCAGTTCCTGGCGGCGCACTGCGGGATCGTCCGCGTTCCTGATTTCGTTGCGGAAGATAACGTCTACGGCACCATCGGCACCCATGACGGCAATCTCCGCCGAAGGCCAGGAGACAACCCTGTCTGCGTCAAGGTCCTTGCTGCACATGGCCAGATAAGCGCCACCATAAGCTTTGCGGAGAACCACCGTGATTTTTGGTACGGTGGCGGCGGCGTATGCGAAGAGCATCTTGGCACCATGCCGGATGATTCCCCCATACTCCTGCTCGACGCCGGGCAGAAAGCCGGGGACATCGACAAAGGTGATGAGCGGTATGTTGAAGGCATTGCAGAATCGGATGAAGCGTGCGGCCTTGTCGGATGCGTTGATGTCGAGCACGCCAGCCATGACGTTGGGTTGGTTGGCCACGATACCTGCCGCGCGTCCCTGAATACGGGCAAAACCGATGACGATATTGGGGGCGAAGGAGGACTGTACCTCCATGAAATCTGCTTTATCGACGATACGACCGATAACCTCCCTGACGTCATATTTTTGTTTCGGGTCAAGAGGAATGACGGAGTTCAGAAGCTTGTCGGGAATGATCATATCGTCGGCCCCCAACTGGGGAGAGTCCTCCAGATTGTTGGAGGGGAGAAAGGAGAGAAGCCGCTTGCAGATGGCAACAGCATCCATATCATCCTCGGCAATGAAGTGTACCACTCCAGAGTTGTTCATTTGGGCAATCGGTCCTCCAAGCTCTTCGGCTGTAACCACTTCGCCGGTTACAGCCTTGATAACCGAGGGGCCGGTGATGAACATCCGTGCCGCTCTGGTCTGAATAATAAAGTCGGTCAAGGCCGGGCTGTAGGCAGCACCGCCGGCACAGGGCCCGCAGATAATTGAAACCTGCGGCACCACTCCGGAGAGCATGACATTGTTGTAGAAGACTTTGCCATAGCCGGAGAGGCTGTCGATACCCTCCTGGATACGGGCACCGCCCGAGTCGTTGATCATGACAAAGGGTGATCCGGTCTTCAGCGAAGACTGCATCATCTGTACGATTTTGTTGCAATGGGCCTCACCGGCCGATCCGCCGACGACGGTGAAATCCTGGCTGGCAACATGCACCAGCCGCCCGTTGATGCTTCCGGCCCCGGTGACCACACCATCCGCCGCCATCTCCTTGTCCGTCATGCCGAAGTTCGTGCAGCGGTGTTTGGCAAAAAGTCCTGTTTCCTGAAAACTGTCATGATCAAGGAGAGCGCTGATTCGTTCTCGTGCGCTGAGACTGCCAGCCTCATGCTGACGATCAAGCTTCTCCTGCCCTCCTCCCAATTGTAGCGTTTCTTTTCGTTGGTTCAGATCCTGTACGATCTCTTCAATATTCATGGTGTCCCGACTCTGCACTGATTTTCATAGTATAATTATTGGTAAGGCGTTACCGTCACCTTGTGCTGCCGGCCGCTCAGGGTCACGGAGTAGGTGATGGGGCCGGTGATTGCTCCCTGATGTCCTTCTGCAGGTTTTGTTTCCGACTCGCCGGTCGTGGGGTTCTGCCCAAGATTACGAGGTCCTTCGTGACGTTCGGCAAAAAACTTGGGTGCCACCTGCGGGAACATGGCATACGTCAGCACATCTTCAGTTGTTCCGTTGCATCCTGGCAGGGCAAGGGCTGCTGAACGAAGTTTGTCCCACTCCGGTTTAAGGAGATTCGCCGGGCGGCAATGGATCGGCTTCTTGTGGGCATGTTCATGTGCCATTTTCACCACATCGGGATTTTTTTCGCCCGGTACAGCGCCGTAATAGCCGAGCATGAGGTCGGCGAACTCCCCGGTCAGCACCTTGTAGCGTCCCATGAGCACATTCAGCACCGCCTGGGTACCTACAATCTGGCTGCTTGGGGTCACAAGGGGAACATATCCGGTATCCTTGCGGACAAGGGGGATCTCCTCCAGCACCTCTTTCATCCGGTCACCCGCACCCTGCTGCTTGAGCTGGCTCTCCATGTTTGAAAGCATGCCACCAGGGATCTGGCTCTTGAAGATCTCCGTCTCCACACCGGTAACCTGCGAGAGGAACTCACTGTAACGGCCAAGCACCGTCATGAAGTGGTTTTTTACCTTATAAACCTTTTCAAGGTCAACACGGGTGGTGTAAGGGGTGCCTTCGAGCATTTCGATGAAGCTTTCCGTCGGATTGTGCCCCGGTCCCAGACTCATGGAACTGATTGCGGTATCGACGCAGTCAACGCCCGCCTCGACTGCCTTCATCAGGCTTACCAGCGTCACACCGGTGGTGGCATGGGCATGAAGATGAACCCGCATCTCCTTTCCGCAAGCGTCTTTTATCCCTTTTACAATATCATAAGCGGCCTGGGGCTTGATGAGGGCAGCCATATCCTTGATGCACAGTGAGTCTACGCCCATATCCTGCAACCTCTTGGCCTCATCAACAAAGAGAGCCGTGGTATGAATGGGGCTTACTGTATAGGAGATTGTTCCCTGAGCATGTGCGCCAGCTTTTTTGACCGCCCGTACCGAGGTCTCGATATTGCGCAGATCATTGAGAGCATCGAAAATGCGAAAGACGTCGATTCCGTTTTCTGCCGACTTGTTGCAGAAACGCTCCACCACCTCATCCTGGTAGTGGCGATAACCCAGAAGATTCTGTCCGCGCAGGAGCATCTGCAGGGGGGTTTTGGGCATAAGCCTCTTGAAGGTACGTAGCCGCTCCCATGGATCCTCGTTCAAAAAACGGATGCATGAGTCGTAGGTTGCTCCTCCCCAACACTCCAGTGACCAGTAGCCAGCCTCATCGAGATCCTGGCAGGCTCCAGTCATATCTTCAATGCCAAGTCTCGTGGCAATCAGGCTCTGGTGTGCATCCCGCAGGGCAAGCTCAGTAATATCAATGATACGATGTATAGGTAACTCCACTTGATAAAGATGTTAGATTTCATTCGAAAACCGGCGAAAACAAACCCGCTGTTCCTCTAAAGCAGAGAGAGCCAGTCGTTGCATCAACGGGATACAAAATAGCTCAAAAAACGTCTGACTGTTGTGTCGGTAATGCAACTTTATTGCTGAAATTTCAGCTCAGCCCTGCAAGGCGGCAATATAATAAAACAGGATGAGAATAACGTGTACTATTTTATGTAAAAAAAACGGGCTATATACACTATAAAATAATATTATATAATGAAATATGGTTATATATTGCAGCGCAGTGACAAGAAAAAAACACTCAATATTCCTGTGTTTCAAACTCTGCTGCCAGGTATTTTCCCACGTTTATGCAGCTTTTGTTTTAAAACGTTCATGTCTTGCCCGGGTATCGAAGAGATAAAGAAGCTTGTCAGGTGGCGTGGCAAGCGGATATAACCGATGAGTTGAATGGGTTACCGGAGGAAAGAGGGAAGCGCGCTGTTTCAAGGTTCATTCATGAAAAAGGGGAAGTCAACGCTGCCGTGTCAACTGACCTCCCCTCCCTATCCTTAAGGCTTTGTTTCAGACCCGGAGCGTTGACTAACGAGTCAGATCACCATACACAAGGTTCGCTTGAGGCCATGTAAATGACAGTTTTAGCATACCAGCCAAAGAGTAATTGTAGAGATGGTTGGTAGAACTCACATAGACATCATTATCTGAACCGCCGACAATTCCTCCCAGGTCAAAAGGTGTCTGGACAAATGAGTACTGATTCAGGGTGACCAAATCCCTGATTGTAAAACCATGCTGGGAACCGGAGTATGTAGCCAGTAATCTGCCGCAAATAACAGCAACATCGGTATAGATGATACCTGCATCAGGAAATGTCATGACGTTCAAAAGCGTGCCATTTGTTCCATAACGGTACAACTTGTTGGCGGATGCCAGATAGACATCATTATTTGTTCCTGCGGCAATGCCATTGATACTGAAGTTTGTGGGGAAAAAGGCAAGTTGATTCAAAGCCAGATCGCGAACAGTAAAACCTTGTTGAGATCCATTATAGGCGGCATAGACACGGTCACCCCGGACGGAGATATCCGTATAGTTGACACCCTGATCGGGAAAATTCATGTCTTTGATCAGAGCGCCACCGACTGAGTAATTATAAATATGATTTTTGCAAACCATGTACAGGTCATTATTCGGACCTGCGGCAACGCCATTGACAGGGTGTGATGTCTGGATGAAGGAGACCTGCTGCAATTTTAATGTACGTACGGTGACACCCTGCTGGACACCATTATATGCCGCAAAAAAGTTGTTTGCATGGGCAATTCCCGTTACACTTAAAAAGAAGGCCAGCAGAGCGGTGACCTTGAAGAGTCTTGCAACATCAAAATTTTTGTTCAT
>CAINOO010000122.1 GCA_903851535.1 uncultured Chlorobiaceae bacterium
ACGGATGATTGTAAAAGTAGTTTCTCCCGTTATTCTCCTTTTGTGGCAGCAAAAGCGCTGTACAGTGGCAGGAAGGTGATCTTTTGTTCTGGAAGATCAGCATAAGGGCGGTCGGAAAAGACGAGTGCTTTGCCACACTCCGGATACGTGGCAAGGAAGAGGTGCAGGCTTCTCAAACTGCCGGTGGCACCGCTTTTTACCTCAACGGGATGAATCTTGCCGTTCAGAACAGCCAGATAGTCAACTTCAGCCGAACTGTTTTTGGCCGCTCGCTCCCAGTAATAGAGAGTGCCCTGTTGAGCTGCGAGCATCTCTTGCCCGACAAACTGTTCCGCCATAGCTCCCCGGTAGATGGCGAGCAGGTCACTTTTGGCATACTCAATATCGTTCGGCATACCGGAGAGGTAGCGCATAAGTCCAATATCGAGCATGAGCGCTTTAAACACTTTGGCCGAAGCCGTTGCTCCCAATGAAAGCCCTGATGGATCGACCGAAGGAATTCTTCGCGCTACCTGAGCCAGGCACAAAGCATCGAATGATTTTTTCAGTGTCGGGTTGCTGTACCCTTCGCCGAGGCGTGCATATTTGATCTGTTGTCCGATATGCTGCGACAGCGAGGTAAAAACCGAGTCGAGACAGAAGCGGTCAACCCTCGGAGTATATTTGGCAAAGTCCATTCTGTAAGATTCAGCAATCTCCTGTTGTACCTCAAAGGCATCACGCAACGAGTTGTTTTCGAGGTATGCCTTGACAGCCGCAGGCATTCCTCCAATAAAGAAATAGCGTTTCAGCTCCTCGCGCAACAGCTCATGCACGGCGGGCGATATTTCTGCCGCATTGCCCAGCACAGCCTTTGCCGCAGCGCCGTTGCCGATAGCCTCCAGATATTCAGCAAAACAGAGTGGATAGAGGTTGAGAAACTGAACCCTGCCAACAGGAAAGGAGTTCTCTTCAAGCGCAAATTCAAGGAGCGAGCCAGCGGCCACAACATGGAGTTCCGGCATCTCCTCATAAAAATAGCGCAGGGCGGTTATGGCACGGGGGCATGCCTGTATCTTATCAAAAAAGAGCAGCGTTTTTCCCGGAGTGATTTTTTGCTGAAGGAGAACTTCAAGGTCGGAGCAGATGCGCGTTACCTTCAGGTCACCATCAAAAAGTTTGCGCAGTGAATGATTCCGCTCAAGATCGACGAGAGCAAGCGACTCAAACCGGCTTTTTCCAAACTCTTTGATTGACCAGGTTTTGCCAACCTGACGAGCGCCCCGGAGGATGAGCGGTTTGCGGCGTGTGCTTTTCTGCCAGCGACGAAGATCGTTATCAATAAATCGAAGCATTTGCTCTGGTTACGGTGGTATGAAATCAGATATTTAAATTTACAAGGCAATTTATACTTTTGTGATAGAGAAATACAAGGCAATTTTGTCGTGGAGGTCGAAAAACCAGTTGATCGTGAGGAGATGAGCCAGAGAGTTTTTGTCCTGCATGATCACGCACCAGAAAGGTGACAAGAAGGGGAAGGACTTTTTTGAAGAAATCTTCGTTGTTTCAGTACATTGGAATCCAACCATGAACTGTTGAACCATGATAGAGATCACCAGCACGGAATTGCGTAAAAACATGGGCAAGTACCTTGATATCGCAATG
>CAINOO010000123.1 GCA_903851535.1 uncultured Chlorobiaceae bacterium
CGAAGTTGCCAGGCAGGAGCAAGCGGAAAATACATACCGAATACCGAATCTGTTACCCGTCCATAAAGTTCGCCGTTGATGAAGTTGCCAAGCCGGCCGAAGGTATAGCCGAGAGGTATGGCCGGGATAAAAAGGTCACAGGTTTCAAAAAAAGCTCTTTTCTGCGATTGGGCAAAGAGCAAAAGTGCAAGAACGACCCCGATAACCCCTCCATGATAGGACATGCCTGTAATGCCTGCAAAACGACATCCTCCGGGAGACAAGACAAAGGGAACAAGCGTACCAAGAGGGTCCGCAAGAAAAGAGCCCATTCCATAAAAAAGGATATAGCCCAGGCGACCACCCAGCACAACACCAACCATAGCCCAGGTCAGTCCATCGCCGACAAAGGAACGATCAAAAGGAAGCTTTTCATTCTCAATGCGATAACGGCTCAGCAGATAGGCAACTCCGAAGGCAATGACATACATCATGCCATACCAGCGAATGGCAAAGGTACCAGCAGAAAAAATCACTGGATTCATCTGTGAGGGCAACGACTGCCACCAAAGCAGAAAATCATTCATAACGGTCTATTTATTACGGAAGTATTGGAAGAAATAAATATTTAGTTAACTTAAAATCTTGCACTTTTCTGTGCAGTGTTTCTACCCATTAACATACAAAATCCGATAGTATGGCTAAGATACTTGAAGGGCCAGCCATGAAACTATTCAACAAATGGGGCATTCCTGTGCCTAATTATGTTGTTATCATGGACCCAGACCGCCTTGCGCAACTTGGGGAAGCTAATAAATGGTTGAGAGAATCAAAACTCGTTGTTAAAGCTCATGAAGCTATCGGTGGGCGATTCAAGCTCGGACTGGTCAAGCTTGGGCTTAATCTTGACGAGGCTTATGAAGCAGCCAAAGAGATGATTGGACGTGAGATCGGTACATCGGTCGTTCGTCAGGTTATTGTTGCCGAAATGCTCGACCATGACGAGGAGTATTATCTATCCATTTCAGGTAACCGCGACGGGAGTGAGCTTCTTCTTTCCCATAAGGGTGGAGTGGATATCGAAGAAAACTGGGATACGGTAAAACGACTCTTCATTCCTCTTGATGAAACACCGAGTCTTGAAAGCATTACTCAAGCTGCCCTTGAAGCTGGATTCGTCGGTGAAATCGCTGAACGTGTAGCTAAAATCGCATCACGTCTTATCCTTTGTTTTGAAGATGAAGATGCTCAATCAATTGAGATTAATCCGCTTGTCATACGCAAGAGTGACATGCGCTTTGCTGCGCTTGATGCGGTCATGAACATTGATTGGGACGCACGCTTCCGCCATGCCGACTGGGATTTCAAACCGGTTTCCGAAATTGGACGATCCTACACTGAAGCAGAACAACAGATCATGGATATCGATGCCCGCATCAAGGGATCGGTCAAGCTGGTTGAAGTCCCGGGTGGTGACATTGCACTGCTTACAGCAGGCGGTGGCGCATCGGTCTTTTATTCTGATGCCGTGGTTGCAAGAGGTGGTTCAATAGCCAATTATGCTGAATATTCAGGTGATCCTCCAGACTGGGCAGTAGAAGCTCTGACAGAGACCATTTGCAGGCTTCCCCATATCAAGCATATTATCGTCGGCGGTGCCATTGCCAATTTCACCGATGTCAAGGCAACCTTCAGCGGCATTATCAACGGATTCCGTGAGAGTAAATCGAAGGGATACCTCGAAAACGTGCAGATTTGGGTAAGACGCGGTGGACCGAATGAAAACCAGGGACTTGCCGCAATGAAAAAACTGCAGGAAGAGGGATTCGACATCCATGTTTACGATCGCAGCATGCCTATGACCGATATTGTTGACCTTGCACTGAATTCATAACAGCAAGGCGGTATCGCAGGAACCCCAAAGAGAAACTTCTAACTTATAAACCGTAAGAATCGTGAGTATTTTAGCAAATAAGGATACACGAGCGGTCATCATTGGCGGTATTGCTGGAGTGAATGCTGCAAGGCGGATGGCTCAGTTCGACTTTCTGATC
>CAINOO010000124.1 GCA_903851535.1 uncultured Chlorobiaceae bacterium
AGTGGGATTTTGAGCGCAATGGTTTTTGTGAGTCTGCTTTCAGTAGTTGTTTCCTTTGGCAGAACGCATGAATATGCAGGAATAAGAAGAACATCGTCAAACGTCAGCGCTTCATAGAGAATCTTCATCATGAGCAGGGGAAGGATAAGTTGGTGTCTGTAAAATCAATTTTGCCAATTTACGAAATGTGAGCATAGAATGACAATGTTAATCACGGCTAACATTTATCAGAAAATAGAAGCATTTAAAGATAACACGGAGTATCGTGGATGGTAAAAAGCACTCCGTGAAAGAGAATTTTTTTGAAAATCAAAAATAGAGTGTAAATTGGGAGCCTTGTATTATTAAGGAGAGGTCGCATAGTTGGTCTAGTGCGCTCGCCTGGAAAGCGGGTAGGGTGTCACAGCCCTCGAGGGTTCGAATCCCTCCCTCTCCGCCAGGAAAATTGATAAAATAACGCTTTGCAAGGTTTTTTTTCATGATTTTCGGGATGATTTACTATATTCGTCAACTGTTCTTTACAAATGATCAGCAGAGAACCGGAGGATTTGCCTAATTGGTAAGGCAGCAGTCTTGAAAACTGCCGGGTTCACGCCCATGGGGGTTCGAGTCCCTCATCCTCCGCATCATCACCATGGAGAGGTGGCCGAGTGGCTGAAGGCACCGGTTTGCTAAACCGACGTAGTTCTTATAGGGCTACCGAGGGTTCGAATCCCTCCCTCTCCGCAACAAACCCCGCTTTCGCGGGGTTTGTGCATTCAGGAAAAAAGCCAATATTCAGGGAGTGAGTTGCTCAAACAGGAAGATAGTCTTATGTTGGCAGATCCCCCGAAGAGAGGAGTGGTGAGCAACCATAACAATTGATATTCTGTTTGGAAGCGTATGACTTCCCGAAATGGAGCAGTTATTTTTTTATGATGATTGGCAGTGTGATTTGCAGAAAAAAATTTGAGCAGTATGATTTTACCGATCAATATCTACAGTGATGATATTCTTCGACAGAAAGCCAAGCCGCTGAAGGGTGTTGACAGCGTGATTGAGGAGCTTATAGCGTCCATGTTCGAGTCGATGCGCAATGCTTCGGGCATTGGGTTGGCCGCTCCGCAGGTGGGGCGTTCTATCCGCCTGCTTGTCCTTGATCTTGCATGTGTGGAGAACTATGAGCACGAAAAGCCGATGGTGGTTATCAATCCTCATATTCTTTCTGTCAGGGGTTACAACGAGATGGAGGAGGGGTGTTTGAGCGTTCCCGGTGTTAAAGGCGATGTTGTGCGCCCCTCTGTTATCACCATGAAATATCGTGACGAGCATTTTGAAGAGCGAACCGGTGAATTTTCCGGTATGGTTGCCAGGGCGCTTCAGCATGAAATTGACCACCTTGATGGTACCCTTTTTGTCGACAGGATGGAGAAGCGTGACCGGAAGAAAATCCAGAAGGAACTTGCGGTTCTTTCTTCTGGTATTGTCGATACCGACTATCCGGTTGTTATGCGTGACGTTGCTGCAATATCTAAACACTCTTGAGTGCCATGCGGATTATTTTTATGGGAACGCCCGGGTTTGCCGTTCCTTCATTGCAGGCAATTGCGGCTGAAAAGGAGACGTTTGAAATTGTACTGGTTGTTACCGGTCGAGACAAGCCTCGCAAGAGCAAACATGCCGATGCTGAACCCTCGGCGGTAAAGCAGGCGGCGCTTGCCCTTTCCCTCCCCGTGTATGAAGTTGATGATGTCACCCTTCCTGATTTTGCGGAAACGGTTGCTGCATGTCGGGCAGATGTCATTGTTGTTGCCGCTTTTCGCATTCTTCCTCCAGAGGTCTATGAGCAGGCTGCTCTCGGTGCTTTTAATCTTCATGCCTCACTCTTGCCAGCTTATCGTGGTGCAGCACCGATCAATTGGGCCCTTATCAGGGGAGAGGGCGAAACCGGTGTCACCACCTTTTTTCTTCAGCAGCGTGTCGATACCGGTAATATCATTCTCCAGAAAAAAACAACGATTGCTCCTGATGAAAATGCTACCGATCTTGCCCATCGGCTCTCGGAGATCGGAGCGCAAGTGGTTGTTGATACCCTCCGTCTGATAGTCTCCCGGAGTGTGGAGGTATCGAGCCAGAATGATGCGCTTGCCTCAAGGGCTCCCAAGCTTACCCGCGACAATACGCGTCTTGATTGGTCGCAGCCTGTTTTGGTCATCAATAACGTTATCAGGGGGCTTGCCCTGAAGCCTGCGGCATGGACAACATTCAGGGGGAAAACCATGAAGATTTTCAGGGCAACTCCTTCAGCGCTTTTTGTTGAAACCCTCTCTTCTGCAACCCCGGGCACTTTTTTTGCCGATCAGGGACGACTTTATGCAAAAGGAGCCGATGGCTGGCTTGAGTTGCTCTCATTGCAGCTTGAAGGGCGTAAACCGATGGAAGCCTCTGAATTTCTCAGGGGGTTTCGAGCTGATGCGGGGCCTTCATTGTTCGTGTAATGACAGGGTTGTATCACAGTCCCATTAATTGATTACATTGCGATACATTGAATTATTAACCAGAATCAAACGCTCATTATATGGCATTGTCCAGTACAGAAGTCAACCGTATCAGGAACTTCTGCATTATCGCACATATCGATCACGGAAAATCCACACTGGCTGACCGCCTGCTCGAAATAACGCATACGCTTGACCGTACCCAGATGGCCTCCGCACAGGTTCTTGATGACATGGATCTTGAGCGTGAGCGTGGCATTACCATAAAAAGCCATGCCATTCAGATGAAATACAAGGCGGCAGATGGTCTTGAATACACCCTCAATCTTATTGATACCCCTGGTCACGTTGATTTCAGTTATGAAGTTTCACGCTCTCTTGCTGCTTGCGAAGGGGCTCTCCTTATTGTTGATGCCACCCAGGGAGTAGAGGCGCAGACCATTGCCAACCTCTATCTTGCCCTCGATGCGGGGCTTGATATTATTCCGGTCATCAATAAAATTGATCTTCCCTCATCCGATGTTGAGGGTGTTGCCCGTCAAATCATGGATCTTATCGGTATCCAGCGTGAGGAGATTATCAAAGTTTCGGCCAAAGCCGGTATCGGTGTCGATGAACTCATTGAGGCTATTGTCAAGCGTATTCCCGCACCAGCCGACAACAATCACCTTCCCTTGCGGGCGCTTATTTTTGACTCGGTCTTTGATGCTTATCGGGGTGCGGTGATTTATCTTCGCATTGTGGAGGGATCGCTGAAAAAGGGCGACAGGGTCAAATTTTTTGCCAGCAACAAGATTTTTCTTGCGGACGAAATCGGTACCATGAGCATGAAACGGCAGCCAAAATTATCTCTTGAATCCGGAGATGTCGGCTATCTGATCTGTTCAATCAAGGATGTCAAGGATGCCAAGGTTGGCGATACGGTCACTCTTGTCGATAATCCCGCTCACGAACGTCTTGCGGGTTACAAGGAGGTCAAGCCGATGGTCTTCAGCGGCCTTTATCCGATCAACTCCAATGAATTCGAGGATTTGCGCGAGTCGCTCGAAAAGCTTGCACTGAATGACGCATCGCTTGTCTATACTCCGGAAACCTCCGTGGCCCTCGGTTTTGGTTTCCGCTGCGGATTTCTCGGTTTGCTCCACATGGAGATCATCCAGGAACGTCTTGAGCGGGAATACAATGTCAATATCATCACCACGGTTCCGAACGTCGAGTACCGGGTTGTCATGACCAATGGTGAGGTTGTTATTGTTGACAATCCCTCAAAAATGCCCGAAACGGGTCGATTAAGCCTGGTTGAAGAGCCTTATGTAACGATGCAGATCATTACGCGTTCCGACTACATCGGCAATATCATGAAGCTCGGCATGGAGCGTCGCGGCGAGTACAAGAATACCGATTATCTCGACACCACAAGGGTGATTATGCACTTCGAGTTTCCGCTGGCTGAAATTGTCTTTGATTTTCACGATCGCCTTAAATCAATTTCAAAAGGCTATGCATCGATGGATTACGAGTATATCGGTTACCGTGATTCTGATCTGGTCAAGCTCGATGTGCTGCTGAACGGCGAAACGGTCGATGCACTCTCAATTGTTGTTCATCGCTCAAAAGCCTACGACTGGGGCAAGAAGCTCTGCCTGAAGCTGAAAGGGATTATACCCAAGCAGATGTATGAAGTGGCGATCCAGGCCGCCATCGGGAGCAAGGTTATTTCGCGCGAAACCATATCGGCGATGCGCAAAAACGTGCTGGCCAAATGCTATGGTGGTGATATCAGCCGAAAGCGCAAGCTGCTTGAAAAACAGAAAGAGGGCAAGAAGAGGATGAAGCAGGTTGGCAGGGTTGAGGTTCCCCAGGAAGCGTTCCTTGCATTGTTGAATATTGATGAATAAGGGAGTTAACGGTGATTGTGCTCCCTGTTTTTATAAATGATTAAATGCTGCATCAATTGAATACTCAGAAGGGTAAACCGGGAAAAAAACATTCAAGGGAGTGGTTTGAAGCCCTTATTATTGCTGCGATATTTGCAACGGTTCTTCGGGTTTTTGTGGTTGAATCCTATCGTATTCCAACCGGATCAATGGAGAGAACGCTGCTTGCTGGTGATTTTCTTTTTGTCAACAAATATGTCTACGGGCCCAAAGTGCCTTTTACGGAGATTCGTCTGCCAGGAGTTGACAAGGTCGATCGTGGCGACATTATTGTCTTCAAGTATCCAAAAGATCGATCACTGAACTATATCAAGCGTTGTGTTGCCATCAGTGGTGACACCCTTGAGATTCATGACCAGCAACTTTTTATCAATAAAAAACCGGTGACTTTGCCCGAACACGCACAGTTTATCGGAAATCGCGAGCCAGCCGGAAGCGGAGATTACATGATCTTCCCGCAGTTTTCCAATTTCAACAAGGATAACTACGGACCCATACGCATCCCGCGCAAGGGAGATGTGGTGCAGCTCACAGCGGCAACCTATCCGCTTTACAGTTCACTTGTTGCTGACGAAGGGCATGAGGTGAGTTTGCAGGGAAGGGAGGTCTTTGTTGACGGTGCTCCTGTTCAGCAATATACCGTTCAAGAAAACTACTACTTTGCGATGGGTGACAATCGTGATAACAGTCTCGACAGTCGTTTTTGGGGCTTTTTGCCGCAAAAGGATCTTGTCGGTCAGGCTTTGATGGTCTATTGGTCGTGGGATCCTGATATCTCATTGCTCACAGACCCCATCGGTAAACTTGGTTCGATACGGTGGACAAGGCCGGGGTTGATGGTTCACTGAGCGAGGCGCTTGTCGGAAAGAATTTTTTCGCAGACCGTTTTTGTTGAAGAGAGCCGTTCTTCGCGGCTGAAAAGAATATTCTGAAGTTCAGGGAACGCTATTTTGAGGGATGGTATGGTAAAGGCATGATTGGCTTGTTGCGTGCTGTTTTGAGATTGAACAACGGGCGTGAGTTCTATATGATTGAGCGTCACCGAGTCAAGAATCAGGCCAGAGCTCAGTGAATTGATGCTGATTTGCCACGTATTTCCGGTTACCTGGGTTATCGAGCGGGAAAGGTTCTGTTTGAAATCGGTGTTAAGGTAGATATTGGTGGAAAGATAGATCAAAAGATATGAAGCAGGAAAGAGCATACCCGGGGAGAGCATCAGAGCTTTCAGCCAGTTTATCACAAACGTTTTGTGAGGAAATCGGGGTGCCATGATTACTTTTTTGTTTCATCTTTTCCGGAGGGTCTCGCCGGAGTTCTTCCCTTATCGATACCAATTCCTTTTTTGTACAATATGGTAACAAGGTAAACAATAACCAGTTTAGCTCACTGTTTTTATGCAAGAAAATCAAAGGCAGCTCTCCTATTGCCTCAAGCCGCTTTTCAAGGAGGTTCACGCCGATACCGAAACGCCGGTTTCAGTCTATCTTAAACTGCGCCGCCCTTACTCATGCCTGCTCGAATCGGTGGAGGGTGAGGAGCTTCTTGCACGTTTTTCCTATATCGCCATTGATCCGGTCGCTATTCTCCGTGGTGTTGTGGATGGAACGGCTGATCTTGAAATTCTTGATGAGAAATTCAGTGATCTTGGCCGAATTGCCGGAGAGGAAACCGATCTTCGCCTGAAGATTGACCGCACGCTTGCTGCATTTGACAGTGAGGAGATGCCGAGAAAAAAGAATGGGACACCGCAGATGATTACCTCTGGAGTCTTTGGCTATTTTGGCTACGATGCCATGCATCTAGTCGAAAAGATTCCAAAACCCGAACTGCCTGATCCGGCAGGGATGCCCGATATTTTTCTGCTCTTCTGTGATACTCTTGTGGTTTTCGACAATATTATGCGCAAGGTTTTCATTGTCTCTAACTACCTCGACGAGAGCGACAAGCCTGCGGCACTGAAAAAAATAGAACTGATAGCCGAACAGATGTTCCGGCCACTTCAGCGTGAGGAGATTGTTTTTCAGGCCGAGCAAACGGAGCAGGTCGTTTCCAATACGACGAGAGAGGAGTACCTGCGGAAGGTGGAAAAGGCGAAAGAGTATATTCTTGCCGGAGATATTTTTCAGGTACAGATTTCACAGCGACTTCGCCGTCCGCTCAATACCCGTCCTTTCGATGTCTACCGGATGTTGAGAACGATTAACCCCTCTCCCTATCTCTATTATTTTGACCTGAAGGAGTTTGAGATTGTCGGGTCATCACCCGAACTGCTGGTCAAGGTTGAGCGTGACAGCCAGGGTCGTCGAATTGTTGATACCCGGCCCATTGCAGGTACAAGGCATCGCGGAAGCACCTTTGAAGAGGATGAACGCAATGCCCGAGAACTGCTTGCCGACGAAAAAGAGCTGGCCGAGCATTTGATGCTCATCGATTTGAGCCGGAACGACATCGGCAGAATTGCCAAAATCGGTACCGTCGAGACCAATGAGATGATGGTTGTTGAAAAATATTCTCACGTGATGCATATTGTGAGTAACGTTCGTGGTGAACTTCGTGACGAACTTGGTGCCATGGATGCCTTCTGGTCCTGTTTTCCGGCCGGGACGCTCACGGGCGCACCCAAGGTTCGTGCCATGGAGATCATCTATGAGCTTGAAAAGGAAAAGCGGGGCTTGTATGGTGGCGCTGTTGGATTTCTTGATTTCAAAGGCAATCTCAAGACCGCAATTGCCATCCGGACTATGGTCATTGAGGATAACACCATCTATTTTCAGGCAGCCGGGGGAATTGTGGCCGATTCCAAACCAGAGTCAGAATACGAAGAGACCATGAATAAAATGAAGGCCGGATTAACTGCCGTTGAAAGCATTGAGGCTTTATCATAATCGTAATCATAAACACAACAATAACATAAATAAAACCGTAGAGAACCGATGAACAAGAAACAAGCAATCATGAAATACCTGCTTCTTGTTTTTGCAGGTATAGCCGTAGGCGCACTTGTCTTTTCCAATGTGGAGTTCAACCTTTCTCCCAGGGGATTGAGCCTCTCCAACAGACCAAATTTTGCCACGGCGACAAACAATATCGAAAATTATCCCATTCAGTCGCTTAAAGGCTTCAACGAGGCATTTGTGCAGATTGCCGAATCGGCAACCCCCTCAGTGGTGACGATTTTCACTGAAAAAACGGTGAACCAGCGCACGCTCTCTCCTTTTGGCTTTTTTGGACGACCCTTTGATGATTTTTTCGGTCGTCCATTCAATGATTTTTTTGATACGCCCCAGAGTGGTTCCAGAAGAGGCCACAAAGAGGTTCAGCAAGGCATTGGTTCAGGGGTTATCGTCACTCATGATGGCTACATCCTTACCAATAATCATGTTATTGATGGTGCCGACGAGGTCTACATCCGAACCTTCGATAACAGGAAGATAGAGGCCAAAGTCATCGGCAAGGATGCAAAAACTGATCTTGCCGTTATCAAGGTCAACGCAAAAGATCTCAAACCAATTCTGATTGGTGACAGTGACAAACTCAGGGTAGGTGAATGGGTCATTGCTATCGGAAGTCCTCTTGGTGAAAATTTCGCCAGAACCGTTACACAGGGTATTGTCAGTGCCAAAGGGCGCGCAAATGTCGGGCTGGCCGATTATGAAGATTTCATCCAGACAGATGCTGCCATCAACCCCGGTAATTCGGGCGGTCCTCTGGTCAACATCAACGGCGAACTTGTTGGCATCAATACGGCCATTGCCAGCCGCACCGGTGGATTTGAGGGAATTGGTTTTGCCGTACCCTCAAATATGGCTCACAATGTGATGACCTCGCTGATCACTACCGGAAAGGTTGCCCGTGGCTATCTCGGAGTGACTATCCAGAACATTGATGAAAATATTGCCAAAGCGATGAATCTGAAGGCAGGAGAAGGTGCTCTTGTTGGTACAGTTGTTGAGGGAAGTCCTGCGGCTAAAATTGGTATCAAAACCGGTGATGTTATTGTGGACTTCAACGATAGCAAGGTTAAAGGCAGCAATGAACTGCGAAACTCCATTTCCAGTCAGGCACCCGGATCGACCGTAAAGTTCAAGGTGCTCAGAAACGGAACAATCAGGCTTTTTCAGGTTCGCCTTGAAGAGCAGCCAGCAAGAAACGTTGCCGCTCCCGTGACCGAGGAGCAGCAGAAGATTCCTGCGATATTCGGTTTCAGGGCAGAGGAACTGACAGCCCAGACGGCAAAAAGACTGAACCTGAACCCTGCCGCAGGCAAGGTTGTCATTACAGCCATTGACCAGGCATCGAATGCCTACTTTGCCGGTTTGCGGAGTGGTGACATCATTCTTTCACTGAACCGACAGAGTCTGTCGTCGTTTGCCGATTACAATGCCCTTGTCAAAAATATCAAAAGCGGTGATCTTCTCTTTCTTTTGGTTGAGAGGCAGGGCAATAAAATATATTTTGCCTTTAATGTGTGAAGTTTTTTTGCCTGAAGGATTAAGAATGGTACATTGATTTGAAGTAAAGTCAGTGGCAAGAAACTGACTTTACTTTTTTTTCGTTTATTTTCCTGTCCGTTCGCCCCCGAAAATTGCGGTTATGGAGTTATTTTCTTTTATTTTCAACAAAAACAGCACAAGAGATGACTGACAGAATTTACCTGACCAATGATGGGTATAACCGGCTGAAAGAGGAATTATACGTGCTGGTTCATCAAACCAGAAGGGAAGTTCTGGAAAAAATTGCTGAAGCAAGGGCTCATGGCGATCTTAGTGAAAACGCAGAATACGATGCCGCAAGAGAGGAGCAGTCCCATACTGAAGCACGTATTGCCGATCTCGAAAACAAGCTATCATCGGCCACAATTCTTGACCCGAAACAGATCAAGACCGACAAGGTGTACATTCTTACCTCAGTCAAGCTCAGCAATCTTGATGATCCAGGAGAGATCATTGAATATACGCTGGTCTCTTCCGAAGAAGCTGATACCGATTCAGGAAAGATTTCGGTCCGCTCTCCAGTCGGAAGGGCGCTCATCGGCAAGGCCGTTGGTGAAAAAGTTCAGATAGTCGTACCCAAAGGGGAACTTCATTATGAGATATTGGAAATTTTCGTTAAGTAGTTGAGCCTAAAAAACCAGTTAAATCAACTCTCCCATGGGGAAGCGTCAAATCATTTATCGTCAGGACAGGATTGGTGGCAATCAGGAGCTGCTGAATCGTGAGGTCAACCTGCTCACCAACGAAGCGAGAGTGTGGCATGGAACAGTCATAGCCGTCGACCGCAATGAACTGAAACTCAAGGATGCCCGTTCAGGCAAACATTCCTTTGCTATTAATCAGATTGATCGGGTCTATTGTGAAATAAAAACAGATTATTAAAAAAAGAGATGCGTAAAAAAATTGTAGTCGGCAACTGGAAAATGAAC